>VGRF01000037.1 GCA_016875395.1 Deltaproteobacteria bacterium
GCCGTTCTCCGACATCCACGACGCGTGCAGCACCGTGAGCATCGCGGCCTCGTGCAGCGCCTCGAGCCGGTGGAAGCGATCCGCCGCCGCGCTCTTGCCGTGAAGGCCCGCGCCGTACGCGAGGTCGGCGCCCGCGGCTTCGAGCTGCTCGCGCGTGAAGTCGAGCGCTGCGCGCGCGATGCCGAGGCCGAAGGCCGCCGTCGCGGGTCGCGTCATGTTGAAGGTCTTCATCACGTCGCGGAAGCCGCCGCTCTCGCCCTTCGGAATCTCCTCACGACCGCCTAACAAGTGGTCGCGCGGGATGCGGCAGTCCTTGAACACGTAGGCCGCGGTGTCGTCGGCGCGGATGCCGAGCTTCTTCTCCTTGTGCGCCACGATGAAGCCCGGCGCCGTCTTCGGCACGAGGAACGACTTGATGCCCGCGCGGCCCGCCTTGCGGTCGAGCGTGGCCCACACCACGGCGCCTTCCGCGCGGCAGCCCGTCGTCACGAAGATCTTCTCGCCGTTCAGCACCCACTCGTTCGTCTTCTCGTCGAGCACGGCGCTGGTCTGCACGAGCGAAGGGTCCGAGCCGCAGCCGGGCTCGGTGATCGCCATCGCGAGCAGCATCCCGCCCCAGCGCTGCTTCTGCTCCGCGGTTCCGCTCGCCGAGAGCGCGGCGTTGCCGAGGCCGCCGCCACCGCCGCGGCGCATGCGCACGGAGTAGTCGCCCCAGGTTTGCGCGGCCGCAATCAGCAAGCCGAGCGAGACGGGACCCGTGTCGCCGGGGCCCTGCTTCCCCATCAGCGAGAACACGCCGGGGAAGTCGTTCGCCTCGGGCAGCGCGTCGGGCGGAAACTCTTGCTCGTTCTCGTCGTAGTGCCGCGCGTACTTGCGCGCGACGAGCGATTCCGAGCGCACGTAGTCGAGCACGCGTTGGTCGCGTTCGCTGAGCGTGAAGTCGATCATGTCCGTTCTCCGATCCCGCGGGCGCCGCAGCGCTCCGCTCGCAGTTGTTACGGGCTAGAGCGCGGCCACCGTGTCGAGCACCGACAGCGTGCGCGCGTGCCGGTACCACATCTCGACGGGGTGCTCGCGGATGAAGCCGTGGCCGCCGAGCACCTGTACGCCCTCGTCGGCGATCTTCACCGCCTTCTCCGCGTCGTAGGCGAACGCCTGCGCCGCCTCGCGCGTCGCGTCGACGCCGCGCTCGAGCGCGCTCGCCGCCTTCCAGCCGAGGAAACGCATCGCGTCCGTCTCGATGCGCATGTCGGCGAGCGTGAACGCGATCGCCTGCTTCTGCGCGATCGCCTCGCCGAAGGCGTGGCGGTCCTTCGCGTACGGGATCGCGTACTCCATCACCGCGCGCGAGAGGCCGGTGAGCAGCGCCGCGCTCGCCGCGCGCCCGCTCGCGAGCAGGCGGCGCGCGTCGCAGCCGCGCTCGCCACCGAGGCGAGAAGCGGCGGGGAGCTCGACCTTGTCGAGCGTGAGCGACACCGCCGGCAGCGCCTTCATCCCGAGCAGCTTCTCGCGCTCGCCGATCGCGACGCCTGCCGCCGTGCGCGGCACGATGAACGCCTCGAGCGCGGTGAAGCCGGACTTCGCTGCGCTGGTGTTGCGCGCGACGACGAGCAACTCCTCCGCGCGGTCTCCCATCACGACGAAGCGCTTCTTGCCCGAGAGCACGAACTTGTCGCCCTTCTGCTCGGCGACCGTCGCGAGCGCGAGCGGGTCGAACACCGGCGACGGCTCGATCCACGCGACCGCGCCCGCGGCGAACTTCGGTCCGCAGAAGCGCGGCAGCAGACGCTGCTTCTGGTCTGCGGTGCCGTGATCGGCGATCGCGAAGGCGAACGCGCTCGGCGCCGCAGCAGCCACCGCGAGCGCGGCGTCGCCGTGCGCGAGCTCTTCGAGGATCAGCGCGTTGGTGATCGGCGCGCGCGCCTCGCCGCCGCCCCCGACTGCGCTCGGCAGCTGCGTCGCGGTGAGCCCGAGCTCCCACACCTGATCGAGGAAGCCCGCGGGCAGCTCGCTCGCTTCGTCCGCAGCGCGCGCCGCCGGGCGCAGCACCTGCGCGGCGAAATCTCTCAACGTGTTTCGGACGAGCTCCTGCTCTTCCGTCGGTCCGAACGAGATCATGTGTCGCTCCTTCAGCTCGAGGCGGTGGGCCTCGCGATCTGGTGAAAGAAATGGTCGAGCGCATCGCGGCCGCCCTGCTTCACGAGCAGCCCCCGCTTGCGGGCGTCGCGCGGATCGAGAAAGCCGAGCGCGACCGCGCACCACACGCGCGCGTCGGCCGTGTACTGCACGTCCGCGCTTGGCGCGAAGCCCTGCGTCACGCGGCAGGCGCCGTCTTCGATCGCGACGGTCCACACGCCGCCGCCATCGCCGGTGAGGCGCACCTCGAACACGAGCGTCACGCCGGCCGCGCGTTCTTCCCGCAGCAAGAACGGCAGGGCCTCCATGATCGACTGCGCCGACATCTCGTTGAAGCGTTCGAGATCGAGCTCGAGGTCGCTCGTCGCGTGCAGCACGTACCAGCGCGAGAGCGCGGAGATCACCGGCGCGAGGTCGTGCGCGCTGTCGGTCGCGGAGTAGACGTCGCGCTCGCCGTCTTCGCGCGCGACGAGGCCGTCTTCCTGCAGCTGACGCAGCCGTGCGGAGAGCACGCGCGGCGCGATGCCGGTGCGGCGACGCAGCTCCTGAAAGCCGCACGGCGCGAGCAAGAGGTGGCGCACGATCACGAGCGTCCACTTGTCGCCGAGCCACTCGAGCGCGCGCCGACGGGATCGAAGATCGCCGCGGGGCGCGGAATCGCGGAGGCGGCCGGCCGGCGCTGCGAGCGGGTTGCTCGCGCGCTGCGCGACGGCCTGCGGGCTCCGTCGGATTCTCTACGAGATATCCGCTTTGCTATCGGAAGAGTATCTACTGGATATCGATGACCTTGCCAACCCCGCCTCGAGACGACGTCGCCACGAACCACGGATCAGCTGCAACGCACAGCGTCGCCAGTTGCATCCGCACCCCCGAGACACTCGCCGATTCGTTCCCCGCCCCTCCCAGGCGACTCGCCGGCAGGTTCCCAAGCCCCGCCTTCGCACCTACGTTGCGAAGGCCGGGGGTGGACAGGAGATCGCCGGCGGGCAAACACCGTCCGCGGGAGGAAAGTCCGGGCTCCACAGAGCAGGAAGGTCGTTAACGGCGACCCGGGGCGACCCGAGGGAAAGTGCCGCAGAAACACACCGCCGATGGCCGACGATCCCGCGCGCGCGGTGAGCGAGCGCGGGGGAGGCACAGGCAAGGGTGAAATCGTGAGGTAAGAGCTCACGCGTCGCCGGGTGACCGGCGGCGGGGCAAACCCCTTCCGGAGCAAGCTCGAATAGGGGCGCTGCGCGGAGTGGCTCGCTCCCGCGTCCGAGAGGGCGCCAGTGTCCGGGTGAGGGCGCTCGAGCGGCGCAGCAATGCGCCGCCTAGAGAAATGGTCTCCACCCGCCGAGGGCAACCGAGGCGGGAACAGAACCCGGCTTACCGTCCACCCCCGGCAAACGCTGCGCGCGAAGCGCGCCAGCGTTTGCCGGGAGGGCTTGCAGCTGGCGGCGCTGTCGCACCGCAGCCTCGCGGCTCGGCGCGCTATCGCGCGAGCTCGCGCAGCTCCTTCGCGAAAGCCTCTACGGCGCGCAGATCTGCGGAGGGAGCACGCTGCGCTTCGAGCTCGCGCGCGAGACGCGCTCGCTCGGCCTCGATCGGTGCGGCCGGCTCTCGCGCCATCAGTCGCGCTCGCAGCACCCGTAGCTGGCGCTGTGTGGCATCGGCTGCGCCGGCGTAAGCGCGAACGCGCTCGAGGAACTGCGCACCGAGCGCGGCCGCGATCGCGTCGGTACCGAGGGCATCGCGGCGCGTGTAGTCGTAGATGGTGCGCTGCACGGAGGTATCGAAGGCGCGCGTGCCGAGGCCGTCGTGGGCGCGAGGAAGATCTGCGAGGTCGGCAGCACGACGCGCGCTTCGCCGCCGCGCTCGCGCGCAACCTTCCACACTGCGACCGTGTGGTTCGACATCGGCCAGAGCAGGCCGACCGAGCGCACGCCGAGTCGGCGCAGCAAGAACGCCGCGAGCGCGCTGCTCTCGTCGCACTCCGCGGTCGCGGTCGCGAGCGACGACGGCTGCGCACGCTTCCACGCGCTCCAGATCG
This sequence comes from Deltaproteobacteria bacterium, assembly GCA_016875395.1. Taxonomy (NCBI): domain Bacteria; kingdom Pseudomonadati; phylum Myxococcota; class Myxococcia; species Deltaproteobacteria bacterium. The sequence continues at coordinate 4,169 of VGRF01000037.1, forward strand.
CATCCGAGCGCGGCTCGCGATCGGTCACGTCCCACGCGATGCGCCACCAACCGGCCTCGCGCACCGCCTCGAACACGAGCTTCACGCGCAGGTACTGCTGGAGTGTCGCGGCGTCGGCGCGAAAGGAGTGCGTGCGGGCGAGCTGCTCGAAGTCGGCTCGCACCCACGCCGACGGCGCGGCAGCCACTTCGCGTTCGAGCGCCGCAACCAACTCGTCGACGCTCATCGCCGCGGCGCTCGCCGACAGCGCGACGAACACCGTCGCGGCGAGCAGCCGCACGCACGGCCTGCGCGCTGCGCGCCACGGGTCTCGCCGCGGCGCGCAGCGCGCGCTGGTCAGAACTTCTGCCCGAACTTGATGCCGACCGTGCGCGGCGTGTTGGTCGTGATGTACTCCTGCGTGCACGTCTTGAAGTCGCACTGCGTCGAGCGGTTGTAGTCAACGCTCTTGTCGGCCACGTTCTCGAGATAGATCTCGGCGTGCCAATTCTCGTCTTCGATGCCGAGCGAAAGGTCGAACAGCTCGTAGTCGCGGTTGCGGCCGCCGAGAACGGTCTGCTCCGCGGGGATCAGCGCCGAGCGCGTTGATCCCTGGAAAACGCCGGACGCCTGTGCGTATGCGCCGAAGCGACCGAGGTCGAAGTTGTACCGCGCGGTCAGGTTGAGCTTGTAGTCCGGCACGATCGGAAGCGTCGTGCCTCGCGCCGCGAAGTCGACGCCCGAGCAATTGGTGGGCAATGGCGCGACTGCCGTGATGTCCTTGCAGAAGTGCTGGGTGAGCTCTGCGTCGAGAATCGTGACGCCGCCAGAGAGCAACAGCGCGTCGTTCACCGCCCAGTCGAAGTCCGCCTCGACTCCCCAGATCCTCGCGCCGCCCGCGTTCGTGAGAATCGTGAGTCCGTTTGGGCCGAGATATGAGAACTGGAAGTCCTTCCACTTCTGCCAGAAGAACGCGGCATTCACACGCACGCGGTTGTCGAACCACGACGTCTTCACACCACCCTCGTAGTTGGTGAGGAAGTCCGGCTTGTAGGGTGGGAACTGTCCGTTGCGGTTCACGCCGCCGGGCCGGAAACCCTTCGACCACGTCGCGTAGACGATTTTGTCGTCGTCGATCCGGTAGGTGAGATTGACCTTCGGCGTGTAGTCGTTCTTCTTGACCACCTGGTCGAGATTCGTGCACGGCGCGGTGCCGATGCTCTTGAACGGCACCCAGCTCGAAGTGTCGAAGCGCGGGTCGCCGTTCTGGAAGCTGCACAGCGTTTCGCCGCTCCGCCCGCTGCCGCTGTAATCGTCCGCGAAGCCGAAGTACCCCTTCAGCGAGTTCTGATAGCGGAACAGACGAATGCCACCGGTGAAGATCAGCCGGTCGGGCACCACGTCGAAGCTGCCTTCGCCGAACAGCGCGTAGTCCCGGTCGACACGCTTCTGCTCGGTGAGCCAGATAGTGTCATCCCAGCCCGTGACCTCGTAGTCGGTCAAGTCGAGATCATCGACCACGTAGCGCTGCTCGATGCGGTGCTGCTGGCGCTGGAAGAAGAAGCCGCCGATGAAGCGCAGGCGGTTGTCCTGCGGCGTCGCGATGCGGATTTCGTGGCTGTGGCGGCGGTAGCGGTCCTTGCCCTTGGTGTACTGGGTTGGATCGATCAGGAACGTTCCGCTCGAGTCGTAGAGGTAGTAGCCGACCAGATCGTAAAAGTACGAGTAATCCGAGTAGTCCACGTTGGTGTCGTCGTTGCGTAGCAGGAACGCGCCCGCGTACGTGACATCGAGATTGGCGATCGACCCCTCGACCGTCATCGCCGCCTGCATCCAACCGTCGCGGCCGTTTTCCGGCCGGAAGCGGACAGTCTCTCGCTTGCCGACGCTCGGGGCGTAGTTGAAGCCGCCGTTGCCCTTGGTCAGCTGGCCGATGATGGTGGGCGTCACCGTCCAGCTGTCGTTGAGGTCGACGCGCAGCGCGACGCGGCCGCCATACGTGTCGACGTCGTTGTAGTCCTTCTCGACGAACGAGTCGTTGTCGATCGTGTATCCGGCCGTCGGATAGGTGCGCGTTCCGAACACGTTGTCGATGTAGCCGCCTTCGTGCTTCGCCCAGCCGACGAGCCGGATCGCCGCCTTCTCGCCGATCGGCACGTTCACCATGCCCTCGGCCACGTAGCCCGGCTCGTCGCCGGTCAGGTTGCCCTCGATCCCGTACGAGGCCGCGAACTCACCCGGATCAGGTTTGTTCGTGATGATGCGAATCGTGCCCGACTGCGAGCTCGCGCCGTAGAGCGTGCCCTGCGGTCCCGCGAGCGCCTCGACGCGCTCGATGTCGTAAACGTGAACGTCTAGGGCGCCCTGGATCGTGGTGATCGGCTGTTCATCGAGGTATTGGCCGACGGTCGGCTGCGAGCCCGAGTGATTCCCGTTGTCGCCGCTCGACACGCCGCGGAAGAAGACGCGCGAGAAGCCCGGCCCGCTCGTCGTGAAAGACAGGCTGGGCAGCAGCTTCGCGTAGTCGTCGAAGTCGTCGACGCGCATGTCCTCGAGTTCCTGCGTGCCGAGCGCCGTGATCGAGATCGGCACGTCCTGCACGTTCTCGCTGCGCTTCTGCGAGGTCACGATGATCTCTTCGAGGTAGCCCTCGCCGGCAGCCGGCTCGGTCGCGGCGGGCGCCGCCGCTTCTTCTTGCGCCTTCGACGGCGCCGCGAACGCCATCGCGGCGGCGAAGGACCCGAACGCCGCGAGGTTGCGCTTCCGCTTGGCAAGCTCGCGCTGGAGTTTTCGCATTCGTGCTCGCGTCATCGGTTTCTCCATTCGTTGAGTCGAGTCGTCAGCCGCACACCGAAGCCGTCGTACGGCGTCGCGGGGTAAGCGGAGAGCACGGGGCCGAGCGTGCGCTCGAGCGGCCCCAAGTACTCGGCGAAGTTCCGCCACTGATCCTTGCCTTCGCTGTAGATCGGGCGGCGCACTTGCTCGGAGCTGGCGGTGCGCACGGCGCGCTCCGTCTCGTGGAAGCGCAGGCAGCGCGCGTCGAATGGAAGCGCGCACGCATCGAGCAGCCTGCGCACCTCAGGCTCGAACTCGTCCACCATCCGCTCATAGATGACGCGATGAACGCGCCCCGGCAAGACCTGATCGACGTGCGCCATCCACTCCACGTAGTCGCGGTAGTAGCGGCCGATGTCTTCGAGGCTGTACGTGAAGTGCTGGCCGCGCGCGAAGTGCTGCTTGAATCCGCTGAAGCAGCACGCGAGCGGATGCCTGCGCGCGTCGACGATCTTCGCGTTCGGCAGGATCAGCTGGATGAAGCCCACGTGCGCCCAGTTGTTGGGCATCTTGTCGATGAAGAAGGGCCGGTCGGTCTTGCGCTGAACGCGCGTCTGGCGCAGGTAACGCTCGCCCAGCTCGCGCAGCGCATCGGGCTCTAGATCCTCGAGAATCTCCGGATACTTCGACGTGCCCGCGTGCGAGCGCTTGCCGCCGAGCTCGCGCGCCATCTGGATGATGTCCGGTAGCTCCTGCGTGCCCTCGACGAGCGGATGGCTCGCGAGGATCTGCTCGAGCAGCGTCGAGCCCGCGCGCGGCAGACCCACGATGAAGATCGGATCCGGCGCGGGGCAGCCCACGCCCGCGAGCTCGTCGAAGAGCTCGAGCGTGAAGAACTGCTTCGAGCGCTTGACCAGCGCGGTCGTCTCGCGCGCGTCGTAGCGGATCAGCGTGCGGCGCAGCGCATTGCCTCTCTCGTAGTGCTCGAAGGCCAGCTCGAACTGCCGCGCATCCTCGTACGCCTTGCCCAGCGCGAAATCCAGGTGGAGCCGGTCTTCGATGCCGAGCTCCGCGCGCGCCGCTTCGCGCTCCATCGCGGCGACGTCTTCCGCACCGAATCGCACCGTCTTCAGGTTCGCGAGGCTGAACCACACCTCGCCGAGATCCGGCGCGATCGAGACGGCGCGCCGGTAGGCGGCGATCGCGTCCTGCTGGCGGCCCGCGGTCTTGAGCGCATGGCCGTAGCTCATCCACATCTTCGGGTGGCCGTCGTACTCGGCGAGCACGCCCGCGTAGAGATCGGCCGCCGCGTCCGCTTCGCCGAGCCGCGCGAGAATGCCGGCCTTGAGGTTGCGGTACGCGGGATTGCGCCGGTCGCTCCGCAACAAGTGCTCGACCTGCGCGAGCGCCTCGGCGGGCTTGCCCGCGCGATTCAGCACGAACGCGAGGTTCATGCGCGCCTGCGTGAAGCTCGGCGCGAGCTCGAGACAGCGCGTGAGCAGCTTCTCGGCGTCGCCGTAGCGCGAGAGCCGCGACGCCACCTCGGCGAACATGCGGATCGCGGGCATGTCGGTGGGGCGGCGCTTCAGGTGCTCGCGCAGCAGCATCTCGGCGACGGGGAGCTTGTTCTCGACGAGCGCCGCCGCGGCTTCGAGCAGGCGCGGATCGCGCGTCGCGGCCTGCACGTGCTTCATGTACGCGGCGTCGGCGCCCGCATCGTCGCCGAGCGCGCTTCGGTGATCACCGAGCGCGCGCCACGCGTCCGTGATGCGCGGGTCGAGCGCCACCGCGCACTCAAGCGCGCGCACCGCGGCCTCGCCCTGCCCGGCCATCCCGAGCGCGAGGCCGTGCTCGTAGTGTGCGGCGGCGAGGCGCGGCTCCCGATCCGTCAGCGGACCCAACACTTCGAGCGCGCCCTTCGCGTCGCCGAGGCCGCGACGCGCGCAGGCGAGGATCAGCTCCGCCTGCGGCTGCTGCGGAACCACGCGCAAGATCTCGGCGGCCTGCTCCGCGGCGGACGCGAGATCGCTCTTCATCAGCTGGCGCGCGTGATCGAGCGCGACTTCGAGCGTGCCGTGCGGTTCAGGGCTCGCGGACATTCTCGCGCGATCTTACCCGCAGCGCACCGCGTCGCGCCGCAATCTCGGCGACCCGCGGTCACGCGGACGCCTCGTCCACATCTTCGGCGCGCGCAGCTGCAGGCGCGCTCAGCTCCATGCGGAAGCAGCGCACCTGCATGCGCCGCTCCGGGTCGTACCCGAGCCAACGGCGATCCGGCGTCTGATCCTGCGGAACTTCGCGGAAGCCTTGCCGCGCAAAGAACTGCCCGACGCGTTCGCTCGTCGTGCACGCGAACACGTAGGTGAGCCCGAGCCGGCGCGCTTCGGCGACGCCGAACTGCACGAGCGAGACGCCCACGCCTTCGCCGAGGAAGCGCGTGAGCGCGTAGAGCGATGCGATCTCGCCGCTGACGCCGTCGCCGCCCGGCAGGAGTGCGCCGATGCCCGCGAGGTGACGGTCCTCGACGAAGGCGCCGAAGCCGTGCGCCAGCACCGCGTCGACCGCGGCGTCGTTGCGGTTGAGCAGGAAGCCCTCGCTCACGCCGCGGCGAATCAGGTCGTCCGCCGCGTCGAAGTCGTCGACGCCGAGCGCGCGCACCTTCATGTACCGCTTGCGCGTGAAGAGCGTGCCGCTGCCGGCGTAGGTGAAGAGCTCGTCGGCGAGCGCTTCGGGCGCGCACACGTTGATGTTCGCGACCCCGGCTTCGAGCATGTCGCCGACTTCGCGCAGCAGCGCCACGCGGTCGGCGTCGTGCGGCAGGCTGCGCGCGGGATTCGCGAGCAGCTGGCGCAGCTCGGCGCGGTGCACGAACGAGAGCCGCACCCCGTGCCGGTTGCGAAAGCCGCCGCGCGCGTCGAGCCACACGAGCTTGAACACGCCGAGGCGCGTCGCGATCTCGCGCACGGCGTCGCCGAAGTCGTGGCGCTGCGCGACCGCGACGCCGACCCACGGCTGCACGCGCAGCACGCGCCACGCGTTGCCCTCGAAGCGCGGCGAGCTGGCGCGCAGCACCGGCGCGACGCCGATCTCGCCGAGATTCGTGCGCAGCGGCGCGACGAGCACCGCGTTCGCGTTGCACGCCGCGAGCTCTTGCAGCGCGGGCACGAGCGGCGCGGTTGCGGCGCCCGCAGGCACCGCGATCGCGATCGTGCGATCCCGAAACTCGCGCTGATAGAACTCGCGCTCGGTGAACGAGAGCGTCTCTTGCGCGCGCCGCCGGCGGCGCTGCGGCGCCGGCGACGAGTTGGCGTCGCCCGGAGGCGCGCCGGTGGTCATCTCGCGACCGGGCGCGCGAACGCGTTGCTCAAAGTCTCGTACTCCGAGGCCACTGTTCGATCTCCGCTCGGCTTCGCCTCGCTGCGCGGTCGCGCCGGCGCGCGACCTTGCGGTCACCTGCCCCGCACCTCGCGAATCACGGCGATCACGCGCTCGTGGATGTCGCCGACGGTCGCGACCACGCCGGTGTTCTGCGCGAGCGTGCGGCCGTGGCGGAAGTCGAGGGCTTTGCCCGCGACGTCCGTAACAACTCCGCCGGCCTCTTCGACCACGAGCTTGCCGGCGGCGTGATCCCAGATCTTCTCGCGGTAGTCGGCGCGGGTGGGCATGCGGAGATAGATCGAGGCGTCGCCGCGTGCGATCGCCCCGTACTTGCACTGGCTGTCCATGCGCAGCGGAGGCGCCGTGATGCCGAGCTTCGCCGCGATCTTCGCGGACTCGCTCTGGTCGCTGTGCTCCGCCTCGACCGACTCGCACAAGCGCGCCCCTGCGCTGCTCGCGATCGCGGGCGCGCGCACGCCGCGGCCGTCCGCTTCGCCGCCGCGCCAGAGCGGAAACACGCGCGTGCCTTGGCCGCGGACTGCGGCGAACAGCACGCCGGTGCCGCCCGCGCCGTCCTCGAGATTCGGGCAGCCGAGCACGCCCGCGACGACTTCGCCGCCCTCGATCAAGCCGAGCGCCACGGCGTACTGCTCGCGGCGCAGGAAGCCCTTCGTGCCGTCGATCGGGTCGAGCGTCCAGTAGCGCGCCGCCTTCGCATCCGCGCCGCCGCGATCGATCCAGCCCAGCACGCGCGACGCATCGGGCGCGCTGCCCGCTTCGCCGGCCACCGCGCCGACCACCGACGCGAGCAGCGCGGCGTTCTCGGGCGTGCGGAGCTCCGCGCTGCCCTCTTCGCCGACGACCGCGTCGGCCGGAAACGCGCCCTCGAGGTGCCGGCACACGATCGCCTGCGAAGCGAAGTCCGCGACCGTGACGGGGCTCTTGTCGCGCTTCTCGAGCGTGTCGCGCGTGATCAGCCGCTCCTGCACCGCGCGGCAAACGCGGGCAGCGCCTCGCACCGCCTCCAGCGCCGAGCACAGCTCCGACTCGTACCGCCCCGCCATCGTCACTTCACCCCGCGATTGCGGCGCGGGTTGTAGGCAACCCGTGCGGTGTTCGCCCGGCGAATCCGGGGGGCCCCGCATCCGACGCCGCATCCGCGACGCTGCGAGAACGACGCGGTCGCGTCTGACGCTGGCGTGACACCAACCGCGGTAGCCCGAGCGCGTTCTCGCGCCGCCGATCGCGCGTTCCTCTCCAGCAGCGGCCCGTGAAGGCGTCCTCGGCCTCGCAGTCGTGGTGCCCGGGGTCGAAGGCGCGGATGGACAGCGGGGTCGTGGGCCAGTCCTAGGTAGGGGCCTCCGCTGAGCCCCCTTTTTTCGTCGAACGTGAACTTTTTGGTTGATCCGTTCAATGAATCCCTGGTAGAGGGGATTCAGGAAGGCCACCCCCCGCAGAATGCTCGCCACCCCCCTTCAGCCCGAAGCGAAGCCATCGCGCCGCGAAAGGAGCGGCGAGCGGCGCGCGCGGATTCTCGAGGCGGCGCGGGCGTGCTTCGGCGAGGCGGGCTTCGCGGGCGCCACGGTGCCTGCGATCGCGGCCCGCGCCGGCGTCTCGAACGGGCTGCTCTACCAGTTCTTCCGCGGCAAAGAGCACCTGTTCGAAGTCGTGGTGCAGGAGATCATCGCGGACTGGGTGCGGGCGATGGCGCCCGCGAACGACGCGCGCGAGTCCGCCGGCGAGACGCTTGCGGGCATGTTCCGCCGCTCGGTCGCATTCTGCCGGAGCCACCCGCTGCTGCCTGCGCTGATCCGCGAAGACGGCGCGCTTCAGCTCGATCGGGTCCGCGCGGTCGGTCGCGACCGCGTCGGCGCGCACCGCGAGTCACTCGCGCGCGTGCTCGAGCGCGGCGTCGCGAGCGGCGAGTTCAAGCGCGATCTCGACATCGCCTCGGTCGCGGACGTGATCGGCCAGCTGCAGTCGCACTACTCGGCGCGCGCCTACATGCGCGACTCGGCCTACCCGGATTCGCCCGAGCTGATCGAAGCCACGATCCGGCTCGTGCTCGACGCGGTGCACGCATGAGCGAGGCCCGGATGCGAGCAGCGAGATGTCGCCACGCCGCATCCGGCGCGCGCCACACAGAAACCACTGTGTGCCTGCTGAAAATGCTGGTGCTGCTGCTCCGCTGGGTAGAAGATGGCCTGTCGCGCTCGCGGCTTGTCCGCGCGTTTGCGCATCCCGTGCGCATCGCCCGTCCCGCCGTCGGCGCTGCGCGAGGCCAGCACGAGGAGTCCTTCGCCCGGCGCTAGCGGGTGACCAACGCCGCCACCTGCGCGGGGCGGACCAAGAGAGGGAAGCAGTGAAGCTGGAAGACCAGACGCAAACTCCGATCGATGCGGATCTGCCCGGTGAGGGCCGGCCCCGGCTCGGTGGTGGGCTGACCGTCGAAGAGCTCGATGTCGTCCGCGACCGACGGCCCCTCGAGTCGTACTTCCAAGAGATCGGCGGCACGCGCACGCTGAAGCGCGAAGAGGAAGTCGTGCTCGCCAAGGAGCTCGAGGCCTCGACCGCAGCGCTACGCAACTCGCTCTACGCGATTCCGTACTGCGCGCGCTACGTCGTCGACCGCTGGGATGGCCTGCGCGCGCTCTCGCACACGGGCGCGAAGCTGAGCGAGAGCTCCGGCGACGAGGAGACGAGCGAGATTGCGGCGCGCGTCGAGCGCGCGATCGGGCGGCTGCGCAAGGAGGTGAAGAAGCGCGAGTCGCTGTTCGCCTCGTCGCGCACCCCGCAGAACGAGCTGGCGAAGCAGGACATGCGCGTGGCGCGCGAGCTGCACGGCGCGCAGCTGTCGCTCGCGATGCTGACCGAGCTGCGCGAGCAGAGCCGCCTCCTCGCGCGCGAGCTGCGCCGCGCGCGGCCGAAGTCGAAGCGCCTCGAAGAGCTCGAGGAGAAGGCGGGGCTGCCGCGCGAGCGCGTGTCCGAAATCCACGAGACGGTCGAGCGCTCGCAGGAGCGCATGACGGCGGTGAAGAACCGCTTCATCGAGCACAACCTGAAGCTCGTCGTCGCGATCGCGAAGGACTACCGAAACCTCGGCCTCTCGTTCCCGGACCTGATTCAGGAAGGAAACCTCGGCCTGATCCGCGCGGTCGAGAAGTTCGACCATCGCCGCGGCTTCAAGTTCTCGACCTACGCCGTGTGGTGGATCCGCCAGGCCCTCGTGCGCGCGATCCAGAACCACTCGCGCACGATCCGGCTGCCCTCGCACGTGCACGACCGGCTGCAGCGCAGCCAGCGCGTGAAGGCGGAGCTCACGGGCAAGCTGGGCCGCGAGCCCACCCCGGCCGAGCTCGCACCGGCGCTCGGCGTCGACGCGGACTCGCTCGAGGCGCTCGATCGCCTCTCGCGTGAAGCGATCTCGCTCGAGTCCGGCGTTGCGGGAACGGAGAAGCGGCTCGAGGACTTCGTCTCGGACGTCACCGTAAGCGCACCCGACGACGGCATCGACGACGACCGCATGCGCCGCGGCGTCGGCCACCTGATCGGTGGCCTCACCGAGCGCGAGCAGCTGATCCTGCGGCTGCGCTACGGCCTGGTCGGCGAAGAGGAGCACACGCTCGAGCAGATCGGGCAGTCGCTCGGCCTCTCGCGCGAACGCGTGCGTCAGCTCGAAGCGCGCGCGCTGAAGAAGCTGCGCGACACGATGCCGGCGCAAAGCCTCTACCCGATCCTCGAGCCTTAACGCCGAGTCGCTCCAAAGCATCGCGCCGCGCAGCTCACGAGGCTGCGCGGCGCGAGTCGCTTTCGGGGCTGGCCGCCTGCTCGGCGTCTGACCCTTGCATGCGGCTAGGGCGCGAGGCAGTAAGCCAAGAACGCCGCGCCCACTGCCCAGCAGTAGTAGGCGAAGGCGTGGAAGCGCTGGCTCGCGAGCAGGCGCACGAACAGCGCGAGCGCGGCGAGGCCCGAGAGCGCGGCGGCGGCCGCGCCGAGCAGCATCGGCGCGGCGGCGGCGGTGGCGCCGGCTGCCAGCAAGTCCGGCAGATCGAGCACCGCGGCGCCGACGATCGCGATGATGCCGAGCAGGAAGCTGAACTCGGCTGCCGCGAGCGGCGCGATGCCGAGCGCGAGCGACAGCGCGATCGTGCTGCCGCTGCGCGAGACGCCGGGGAGAATCGCGAGCGCCTGCGCGCAGCCGATCGCGAGCGCCTGCAGGTACGTCGGCGCCAGCGCGCTCGCGCGCGGCTGCGTGCGCTTCGTCGTGATCAAGAACGTGCCCGTCAGCAGCAGCCCGGCGCCGGCGAGCCACGGCGTGCGGAACGCCTCCTCGACGCGGTCCTTCAGCGTGAGGCCCACGATCACCGCCGGCAGCGTGCCGAGCGCGAGCTTCGCGATGTGCGCGAGCGCGTCCGTGTCGCGCAGGAAGAAGCCGCGCACGAGGCCAACCACGCGCGCGCGATAGAACACGAGCAGCGCCACGAGCGAGCCGAGGTGCACGGCGATCACGAACGAGAGCCCGCCCTCCTCGCCCACGCCGAGCAGCGTCTCGCTGATCACGAGATGCCCATCGCTCGAAATCGGCAAGAACTCGCTGATGCCTTGCACGATCCCAAGCAGCGCGGCGATGAGCAGGTCCATGAGGACTCGTTAGCGGCAGCGCGCGCCCCCCGCTTCACGACTTCCGCGACTAAGAGGCGACATCACGCGCCCCAACGACGGAACGAACGACCTCGAAGTCGAACGCTCCCCCCAAGCAGGTCGGCCGAGGCCGCAAGCGAAGCGCGCAGCGAGCCGCAGGCGAGCGGAGTAAACAAGGATTGACCGCCAGCCTCGTTGACGCGGATCGAGAAACCGTCGCACACGCCCTACGATGCCCCGCGATGATCATCGCCTGCCTCGACCTCGAAGGTGTCCTCGTTCCCGAGATTTGGATCGAGTTCTCCGAACGCACGCGCATCCCCGAGTTGCGCCGCACCACGCGCGACGAGCCCGACTACGACAAGCTGATGAAGTGGCGCATCGCGCTGCTCGAGCAGAAGGGCTTCGGGCTCGCCGACATCCAGGCCGTGATCGCGACGATGTCGCCGCTGCCGGGCGCGCGCGAGTTCCTCGATTGGCTGCGCGCGCGCATGCAGGTCGTGATCCTGAGCGACACGTTCAACCAGTTCGCGCAGCCGCTGATGAAGCAGCTCGGCTGGCCCACGCTGTTCTGCCACGACCTCGTGACCAACGCCGCGGGGCGCATCGGCGACTACCGCCTGCGTCAGCCCGACGCGAAGCGGCAGTCCGTGATCGCGCTGCGCAGCCTGAACTTCCGGACGATCGCGGCGGGCGACTCCTACAACGACACGCGCATGCTCGGTGAAGCCGATCACGGCGTCTTGTTCTGTCCGCCTGACAACGTGATCCGCGAGTTCCCGCAGTTTCCCGTGACCCGCACCTACGACGAATTGCGCGCCGCATTCGAGCGCGCGGAGGAGAAGCTGAAGTGACGAAGATGATCTCGCGCAGACTTGTTATGGCGCTCGCCCTGCTCTCGCTCGCGACGTTCGCGGCGTGCGGCGGCGAGGAAGCACCGGCGCCCGCTCCCGCACCGGCGCCTGCACCCGAGCCCGCGCCGGCTCCCGAACCCGCACCGGAGCCCGCTCCCGCAGAGCCCACGCCGGCGCCCGACGCGGCTGCGGCCCCCGCCGCCGCGGCGTTCGCATGCATCGCCGGCGACGCGAACGCGGGCAAGGTGAAGTACGCGCAGCTGTGCGCGAGCTGCCACGGTGCGACGGGCGGCGGCGACGGCGTCGCGTCCGCCGGCCTCGTGCCCAAGCCCGCGAAGCACCACGACGGCAACTACATGAACCCGCTCACGAACGAGCATCTCGTCAAGGTGATTACGGAAGGCGGCATGGCCGTCGGCAAGTCGGCGCAGATGGCGCCCTGGGGCGCCGCGCTCGGCCCGCAAGGCGTGCTCGATGTCGTCGCCTTCGTGCGCACGCTGGCGGACCCGCCGTACGCGTGCCCGTGAGCGTACGCTGAAGACCAACCACGCGGGCTGGCGGGCGAACCCCGCCAGCTCGCGGCCTTTCGAGAGGAGCACGCGATGACCGATTCGATGAACGCGATTCTGGCGACGAAGGACGCGAGCGGCGCGTTCTCGGCGAAGCTCACGCGCGTAGCGCTGGGCGAGATCCCCGACGCCGACGTGCTCGTCGACGTCGCGTACTCCACCGTGAACTACAAGGACGGTCTCGCGGTGACGGGCCGCGCGCCGATCTGCCAGAAGCTGCCGATGGTGTGCGGCATCGATCTCGCCGGAACCGTGGCCGAATCGCGCTCGCCGAAGTGGCAGCGCGGCGACCGCGTGCTCGTGAATGGCTACGGCCTCAGCGAGCGCCACTGGGGCGGCTACGCGCAGAAGCAGCGCGTGAACGCCGACTTCCTCGTGCGCATTCCCGAGCCGTTCGACGCGCAGCTCGCGATGGCGATCGGCACCGCGGGTTACACCTCGATGCTCGCGGTGAACGCGATCCGCGATCACGGCGTGAAGCCCGGCGACGGGCCCGTGCTCGTGACGGGCGGCGCCGGCGGCGTCGGCTCGGTCGCGATTCTCTTGCTCGCAAAGCTCGGCTACGAGGTCGTGGCCAGCACGGGCCGCCCCGAGACCGCGGCGTACCTAACAAGCCTGGGCGCCTCCCGCGCGATCGCGCGCAGCGAGCTCGCCCGCCCGGCGAAGCCGCTCGAGAAAGAGGCGTGGTCCGCGGTGGTCGACAGCGTGGGCTCGACCACGCTCGCGACCGCGCTCGCGCAGCTCAAGTACGACGGTGTGGTCGCCGCGTGCGGCCTCGCCGGCGGCGGCGATTTGCCGAGCACCGTGATGCCGTTCCTGCTGCGCAACGTGCGCCTGCAAGGCATCGACTCCGTGATGGCGCCGATGCCGCTGCGCGAGCGCGCCTGGCGCGACCTCGCGCAGCTCGTCGACGCGAGCGCGCTGAAGAGCGCGTACCGCGTGGAGCCGCTCGCGCGCGTGCCCGAGCTGTGCGCCGCGATTCTGCGCGGCGAGATTCGCGGCCGCGTGGTGATCGACGTGAACGGATAGGGCTGCGGGACGCAGGGGTGCGCGGGGCACCGAGGCACACGGTTTTTCCTTCGGCTTCGCTCGCCTCCGCGGACTCCGGCTCGCTGCGCGCCGCGTCACGCGTCGAGCACGCACCTGCTTGGGCGCTCGCGGCTTGCGGTTCACATCGAGCCCGCGTTTCGTCGTCCAACACGGCGAGCATGGTTGGGGCGTCGTCAGCGCCTACAGCTCAGCGAGTGCCGGCCCCGCACTCGCGCACGCGATCCACCTTGAACATGCGCTTGCCCGCCGGCTGATACGTCAGCACCAGCGCGCGGCGCGGCTCGTCGCTGTGGTTCGGCTCGGAGCCGTGCACGGTGTGCGGGCTGAAGAAGATCGCGCTGCCGGCGGGCACGACGGCGGCGACTTGTTGCGACAGATCGAACGCGCTCGGATGCGTGAAGAGCGGCCCGAGCCGGCCCTCGCCTGCGCGGCCGGGCAGCAGGCCGCGCGCGTGCGAGCCGCGAATCACGCGGAAGCAGCCATTGCCTTCGTGCGCGTCGTCGAGCGTGATCAGCACGTTCGGCAGCTGATCGAGATGCGCGCAGAAGTGCGCCCAGTACGGCGAGTCCTGGTGCCACGAGAAGCGCGAGCCCTCGCGCGGGCGCTTCAGGTTGAGCTTGTCCGTGAACAGCGCGACCTCGTCCGCGCCGACGAGCCCGCGCATTGGCTCCACGAGCCGCGCATCGTCGAGCAGCGCCTCGAAGCGCGGGTGCAGCCCCGCGAACGGCTCGATCACGCGCACCGTGCGCGACCCGGGCGCGTGCTCCAGCTGCACCGTCGTCGCGAACTCCCCGACGCGCGCCTCGGCGTACGTATTCCCGTCGATCGCATAACAACTCGCCTCAGCCAGCGCGCCCTCCGCAACGCGCACGACCTCCTCCGCCGCCGCAACGAGCTCGCGCACTTCGACCGCCGAGAAGAGCCGCGCACGCACGATGAACCCATCGCGCGCATACGCCTCCCGCTCCGCCGCACTCAGCTCATGCACCGCACCGACTCCCGAGAAGCGCGCAGTCTCCGCGACACAGTTCCGTGTCGCCACAAGAAGAACCGAGGAGCGAAGCGGCGCCCCGACCGAGCAACGAGAACCTGACGACGAAACGCGAGCGCGATGCACGGAGCAAGCCGCAATCCCAAACAACCGCAGCGAAGCGGCGCCCCAACCGGCAAAGCCCACCTGCCATCGAAACGCGGGCTGGATAGGAACCGCAAGCCGCGAGCGCCCAAGCAGGTGCGAGCTCCGCGCGTGCCGCGGCGCGCAGCGAGCCGGAGTCTGCGGAGGCGAGCGAAGCAAGAGGAGAAAGCAGGTTCAGTACGCCTCCACAGGGCGCGCTTTCACACAAGTTTCACAGGCAACCTGCAGCGCGAACCGAAGCGTTCATCGAAGCTCGGCTACATCGCAGGAGAACGACGCCACATGACCACCGCGAACGTCCCGGCCTCCTCCCGGCCCAAGCAAGAGTTCACGCGGGCCGACGGCTGGCTCACGCGCACGGCGCTGGTCTCCCGCACGATTTATTGGGGAATCCACGCCTCGTGCCTGCTCGTGTTCTGGGTGGGCGCGCCAGCCGAGGCCGTCGCCCTGTGCGCGGCCACCTACGCGATCCGCGTGTTCGGCATCACGGGCGCCTACCACCGCTACTTCGCGCACAAGACGTACAAGACGAGCCGCGCCTTCCAGTTCGTGCTCGCCTGGATCGCCTGCTCGGCCACGCAGAAGGGCCCGCTCTGGTGGGCCGGCACGCACCGCCGCCACCACCGCTACTCGGATCAGCCGGGCGACCCGCACTCGCCGAAGGAAGGCGTCTACTACTCCCACCAGGGCTGGGTCTTCGACAAGCGCTGGGAAGGCACGCCGATCGAGGGGATTCGCGACTTCGCCGCATTCCCCGAGCTCGTCTGGCTGAACACCTACCACTGGGTGCCGCCGCTCGTGCTCGCCGCGATTTGTTATGCGATCGGCGGCTTCCCCGGCCTGCTCTGGGGCTTCGCGGTCTCGACCACGCTGCTCTGGCACGGCACCTACTCGATCAACTCGCTCGCACACCTGTGGGGCACGCGCCGCTACGAGACGACGGACACCAGCCGTAACAACTTGCTGCTCGCGCTGCTCACCTTCGGCGAGGGCTGGCACAACAACCACCACTACTTCATGGCTTCGGTGCGCCAGGGCTTCTTCTGGTACGAGATCGACATCACGTACTACATCCTGCGCGCCTTCGCGGCGCTGGGACTCGTGTGGGATCTCAAGCTGCCGACCAAGGACATTCTCGAAGGCAGCGCGCTGCGCGTGAAGCAGGCCGCCTAGAACCAGTAGTCGGCGACGCAGCGACCGTCGCGCGGTAGGTCTTCGAAGCTCACGAGACCTTCGAAGTGGTCGATCGGGAGGCCCGCGACGGCAGCGGGATCCTCGGCGAGCCGCACGTTGATCGCGCCCCAGCGGCGACCGTCCGCGCCGGGTTCGCGCGAGCGCCAGCGCACGACGCAGCCGCACACGGGGCAGAAGTGAAACTCGATCTGTTCGCCGCGCACGTACCCGCGCGTCTCGCCTGAAACGCGGATGCGCTCGCCCTCGAAGCCGTACACCCACAACGCGCCGTAGCGCCGGCACACGGTGCAGTTGCACGCCGTCGCGCCGTCGGGCTCACCCTCGAATTGCCAGCGCACCGCGCCGCAGTGACACGAGCCGTCGATCACGTGCGCCTCCTGCGGCTAGGCCGCGTCCATCTCCCGCCAGAACTCCGCGCAGTCGACGACGCTCGCCGTCTCTCGCGCGCGCTCGGCCGCGAATCCCAACAAGTGCCCCTCGAGCGCGCTCACGCCCGTGGAGCCCAGGCGCGCGAGGTCGCCGCTCGCGAGCACCTCGGTGAAGTGGTCGAGCAGGCCGTCGTCGCCGCCGAAGTGGTTCAGCGGCGAGCCGGTCGTGGTGTGCTTCTCCACGCCGAGCGCGCCCACGCGCGAGACCTCGATCACGCCGTCGTGGAGAACGCCGCGAATCTCACCGCGCGTTCCGCTGATGCGCACCGTCCGCCGTTCTTCGTTCGCGAAGCCGTGCAGGCCGAAGCTCGCGGTGACGCCGCTCGCGAACTCCACCGCCACGCTCTGGTGATCGAGCACGTCGTTGTCGCAGCGATAGATGCAGCGCCCGTAGCGGCCCGTGCGCAGCGCCTGCATGCGCGCCTCGCGCGCGGGGTCGAGCGAGACGTCGCTCCACGGCCAGTGGCGCGCGAGCTTCTCGTCCGGGCCGCCGTAGAAACGCACCGCGTCGTGCGGACACTCGGCCTGGATCGGGCAGCCGTCCGTGCAGCGCTCGGGCACCGCCGCCGGCGCGCCGCTCGCGCAGTAATGACTCAGCGCGCCGCTCGAGGAAACGCGCGCCGGGCGCTCGCCCACGAGCCAGTACAAGAGATCGAGATCGTGGCACGACTTCGCGAGCAGGATCGGCGCCGCTTCGCGCGTGCTGCGGAACTTCCCGCGCACGTAGCTGTGCACCATGTGCCACGCCGCGATGTGCTCGCGCAGGTCGACGTGCACGGGCCGCCCGATCGCGCCGCCCCTGACGAGCTCGGCGAGCTTCTCGTAGAACGGGATGAAGCGCATCGGGTGACAAATCTGCAGCACGCGGTTCGCTCGCTGCGCCGCGCTCACCACGCGCACGCACTCGCTCGCCGTGAGCGCGATCGGCTTCTCGAGCAGCACGTGGAAGCCGCGCTCCAGCGCCGCGAGTGCGGGAGCGACGTGCAGGTCGTCGCTCGTCGCGACGATCACCGCGTCCGCGGCGGGCGGCGCCGCGAGCAGCTCGTGCCAGCTCGCGCGCACTGCGCTCGCGGGAATCGCGTGGCGCGCCGCGACCTCCTCGCGCCGCTGCGCGCTCGGCTCCGCGACCCCGACGATCGCGAGGCGCTCGGGGCGCTGCGCCGCGTAGCGCGAGTAGGTGTCGCGCCCGCGCAGGCCCGCCCCGACCAGAATCGCGCGCACCGGCATCGAGACTCCTTCGCCGCGCGCAATACTGCGCCGCATGTCCGAAGAAGCGCAACGAGACGACGACCTGCGCGCGCTCACTCGCGCGCTGAAGATCGGCCAGTACACGCGCCACATCTTCTTGTGCACGCACGGCGACTGCGCGCCGGGCGACGCGGCGAGAGCGTCGTGGGAGTTCTTGAAGAAGCGCCTGCGCCAGCTCGGCCTCGCCGACGCCGAGGGCGGTGTCTACCGCACGCAGGCCAACTGCCTGCGCATTTGCAAGCACGGCCCCGTCGCGGTCGTCTACCCGGACGGCACGTGGTATCGCGGCTGCACGCCCGAGGTGCTCGAGCGCATCATTCAGGAACACGTGATCGGCGGGCAGCCGGTCACGGAGTTCGCGTTCGCAGCGAACCCGATCGGAGCCGCGAAGTGAGATCGGCGCTGCTGCGCGGACGCGAGCACACGCTGCTCGGCGCGCACGGCGCCGTCGCCGAGGCGAGCGTCGCGATCGCGATCTCGCGCGGCGGCTTCGCGAAGCAGTACGCCTACGTCGACCCGAACGAAGACGCCGCCGCCTTCGCGTACGGCGCGCGCGCGGTGCTGCTCGCGGTGGCGGACGGCCACTCGGGCTTCGAGGCGGCGGAGGTCGCGCTCGAGCACTTGTTGGAGAATCCCGCGCCGAACTGGACCGTCGGCGAGGGCCCGCCGCCGAACGCCGATGCTTGGCGCCGGCACGCACTCGCCGCCCTCGCCGACGCCGCGGTGCAGATCGGCGGCGAGCGCCGCGAGGGCAGCCGCTCGCGCACCACCCTGACGCTCGCGCTCGCCGACCTCGCGCGCGGCGAATGCCTCTACGCCGCGATCGGGGACAGCCACTTGTTCGCCGCCTACGCCGGCGAAGCGCGCGAGGTGGCGCCCTCGGGCAAGGGCGCGTTCCTCGGCGATCCCGGCGTGACCGAAAAGCTCGCCGAGCACGCGCGCATCGGCGCGTTCTCGCTCGAGGGCGTGCAGGCACTGGTGCTCGCGAGCGACGGCCTCTCGGAAGAGGGCATCGGAGTCGCCGACCCCGCTGCCGCCGTGCACGCCGCGTTCGTCGCGTCGCGCAGCGAGCGCACCGACCTGCAGCCGCTCACGCTCGCGCGCGCTGTCTGCGACGCCGCTTGCGCCTCCCACCGCGCGCTGCACTCCGGCGACAACATCGCGTGCGCGGTGCTCGTGCTGGGCGAGTGACCCGCGGGTCCCCGCGCATGCGCCGAACCGCGCTCGCCTCGGGCGCAGCGCTCAAGCCGAGGCGAGCAGCGCTGCAACGCGCTCGCCGATCGCCTCGCTCGCCGTCAGCCCCGGCGACTCGATGCCGAGAAGGTTCACGAGGCCCGGCAGGCCGCGAGCGCTCTCTTCCGCGATCACGAAATCGCGAAACGCCTCGCCGGGGCCGGCGAGCTTCGCGCGCACGCCGGCTTGGTCCGGCGTGAGCCACTCCGCGCGCAGCGCGGGCACGTACTTGCGCGCGGCTGCTGCGAAGGCGTCGCGCTTGTCAGGCGACACGGCGTAGTCGATGCGGTCGACGTACTCCGCGTCGGGGCCGAAGCGAACGCGACCGCCGAGGTCGAGCGTGACGTGAACGCCGAGGCCCGCGCCGGTGTACAGCGGGTACACGAGGCGGTTGAAGCGCAGCGGCGCGCCCGGCGCGAGCGCGAAGTAGTCGCCCTTGCACAGGTGCTGGCGGTAGCCCGCGGCGTCGATCTCGATGCCCGCGAGCGCTGCGATGCGATCCGCGCCGAGGCCCGCGGCGTTCACGACGGCGCCGCACTCCGCGGCGTCGCGCTCGCCGCGCGGGCCGCGCAGCTCGATGCGCCACCCGTCGGGGCGCAGCGCGAGCGCGATCACTTCGTGGCGCAGCAACAACTCGCCGCCGAAGCGCGCGAGCTCTGCGGCGTACGAGTCGCACAGCGCGTGCGCGTCGACGATGCCCGTGCGCGGCGACGCGAGCGCGGCGAGCGCGCGCACGTGCGGCTCGCGCCGCGCGACCTCGGCGCCGTCTACCAGCGAGATCTCGCGCGCGCCGTTCGCGGAGCCCTGCGCGCGCAGCCGCTCGAGCGCCGCGATCTCCGCGGGCTCCGTCGCCACCACGAGCTTGCCGAGCGCGCGGTGCGGAATGCCCTCGCGTGCGCAGCGCTCGCACACGCGCGCCGCGTTACGCCGCTGTTGCGGCTCGAGGTCTCGCGCGCGATGCCGCCGCTTCGCTCGATCGCGAGCACGCGCTTGCCCGCGCGCGCCAGCGCTGCCCCGCACGCGAGCCCGACTGCGCCGGCGCCGATGACGAGGACGTCAGCGGCGCGCGCCACCATTCACCCCTTGTGGCGCAGCGTCGCCATGAATGCTTGGCGGCGCTCGGGCGAGAACATCAACAAGGCGAAGAACATGAACATGTAGAGCAGCGCGAACGATGTCCGCACCGCGGCCTCGGTGAAGAACAGCTGCACGCTGAATGCGGCTGCGAGCAGCACCGCCTCGAGGCGCGAGAAGTCGAGGTCGACGATCAGCATCGCGGCGAGGATCGACTGCGCGGAGGTGAGGAACAGCTCCTCGGTCTGGCGCGCGTCGAGCGGCAGAGGGATCAGCTCGCCCGACGCCGCGGCGAACGCGACCGGCAGCGCGCCCACGAGCAGCGTCCACTGATTCACCTTCGACGAGATCAGCGTGCCGATGCCGACGTGGCCGCGCAGCTTCCACGCGAACATCAGCGCGACGAGAAACTCGGGCGCCTCCGACGCGAGCGGCGCGACCCACTGCACGAGCACGAACTCGTCGATCGGGAGGTGATGTCCGAGCTCGACGAGGCTCTCCGCAAACGGCTCCGCGGAGATGAAGATCGCGAAGGTTGCGAAGACCAGGAAGGACGCGGCGACGACACGTCGGCTCTTGTCCGTGGTGCGCTCTTCGATCCACGCGGCCGGGCCCTCGTGCTCCACCTCTTCCTTCTCTCCGCGCGTGGCGGCGCGCACGTAGGCGATGAAGAACGCGAACAGCACGACCGCGTCGAAGAGGTTCAGCCCCTGCATCGACTCGGGCAGCGGCAAGTACTCGCGCAGCGGAATGAAGAACGAATAGATGGTCGACCAGATCAGGTACTTGGTCTCGAGCCGATGGTGAACGGGAATCGCGAGAGCGCCTTCGCGGCGGCGCCAACACGAGACGAGCACGACCGACGTCCAGCCGAGGCCGATCAACAGCCGATTCGCGCCGGTCATGTTCGCGACCGCGTAATGCGTCCACTCGGGGTTTTCCGCCGCCTTGATCGCGAAGGTGAGGTCGACTGCGTACTCGGGCAGCACGGCGACGAGCGCGAGGATCAAGAGCGCGAGCGACTGCGGCAGATCGCGCTCCGCGAGCTCGGTCGACCACGAGAGCAGGAATGCGGCGCCGAGGATCGCGAGGCCGGTGGCGGCCGCGGCCACCTCGGGCACGAAAGGCAATCCCCCGAGCAAGAACTGCCCGACCCACGGCATGGGCAAGAGCAGCGCAATCGCGAGCCACAGAATCGTGCCGAACGAGCTGCCGCCCTTCGCACCGCTCATCGCAATCGCTCCCCAAACGCTCGCTCGTAGTGCGCTTCGAACTCGCCTTGCGCGAGCGCCAGCGACTGCGTGCCGTGCTTCTCGACGAGCAGCGCGCCCATCACGCTGCCCATGCGCGCGCACGTCGCGAGCGAGCGCCCGCGCGCGAGCCCAACCGCGAACGCAGCGCGATAGGCGTCACCGCAGCCGGTCGGGTCGACGACGCTGCGGGCGCGCATCGGCGCTACCTGGGTCGCGCGCGTGCCGCGCTCGAGAATGCGCGAGCCGTTCTCGCCGAGCGTCACGATCGCAGCGCCGACGCGCGCCACGATGTCGGACTCGGCGAGGCCCGTCTTCTCGAGCACGAGCGACCACTCATAATCATTCGTGAAGAGCAGCGTCGCGCCGTCGATCAGCTCGATCAGCTCGTCGCGCTCGAACAGCGGCAGGCCCTGCCCCGGATCGATCAGCGCTCTCTTCTTCGCGGCCTTGAGCGCGCGCGCGTGCTCCTGCATCGCGCGCTTGCCGTTGGGCGAGACGAAGCCGAGCTCGTACGGCTCGCTGACCCGTGCGATCGGCGCCTCGTGCGCGCGATCCATCGCGCCGGGGTGGAAGCCGATGATCTGGTTGTCGTCGAGGTCGGTCGTGATGTACGCGCCGGGACTCGACTCCCCCGCGAGCCCGACGATGTGGTGGCGCTGAATGCCGTGCTGGTCGAGCCACGCGCCGTAAGCGCCGAAATCGTCGGCGCCCACGGTCGCGAGCACGATCGGCTGCTCGCCGAGCAGCTTCAGGTTGAAGGCGATGTTCGCCGCACAGCCGCCGAAGGTGCGGCGCAGCTCGGGCACGTGGAAAGCGACGTTCAGCACGTGCAGGCGATCGGGCAGGATCACGTCCTTGAAGCGGCCGCGGTAGACCATGATGTGATCGATCGCGACGGATCCCGTGCACAGCACTGCCATGAGAAGCGCGGCTCCCGAAAGCGGCGGGCCAAGGTCGCCGCGGCCACCAGGCGAGTCAATGGAGCCGCGCGCCTCGTCTCCCTAAGCTGCGCGAATGCGAATCGCGGAGCTGTATCGAGCCAGTGCGCCGGTCTTCTCGTTCGAGTTCTTCCCGCCGAAGACGCCCGCCGGCTGGCGCACGCTCTACCGCACGATCGCCGACCTCGCGGAGCTGCGGCCCGCGTTCGTGTCGGTAACGAGCCACGCGCGCGGCGAGAACCGCTCGCAGACCGTGGAGCTGACGACGCGCATCCAGAGCGAGCTCGGCATCACGGCGATGGCGCACATGACGTGCGCGGGCCAGACGCGCGAGGAGTTGGGCGTGACGCTCGACCGCCTCGCGCAGGCGGGCATCGAGAACGTGATGGCGCTGCGCGGCGACGCGCCGAAGGATCAGCCCGAGTGGCGCCCCGTGCCCGGCGGCTTCTCGTATGCGAACGAGCTCGCCGCGTTCGTGAAGGCGCGCGGCAACTTCTGCATCGGCGGCGCTTGTTATCCCGAGACGCACCCCGACGCGCCGAGCGCGGCTGCCGACGTGGAGAACCTGAAGCGCAAGCTCGCCGCCGGCGCGGAGTTCCTGATCACGCAGCTCTTCCTCAACAACGCGCACTACTTCTCGTTCGTGGCGCGCGCGCGCGCCGCCGGCATCACGGCGCCGATCGCGCCGGGCATCATGCCGCTGGTGAGCCTCGCGAACCTGCGCGGCGCGCTGAAGAACGCGCCGAACTCCGACATCCCGCGCGAGCTCGAGCAGGCCCTGACAGATGCAGGCGAGGACAAGGAACGCGGGCTCGAAGTCGGCGTCGAGTGGGCCACGCTGCAGTGCAAGGAGCTGCTCGCGCGCGGCGCGCCGGGCATCCACTTCCTCACGATGAACCACTCGCCCGCGACGCGGCGCGTGCACGCGAACCTCACGGGTGCGAAGTGACGGGGCCGCTGCGCGTCGCCGTGCTGCTCTCGGGCAGCGGCACGAGCCTCGAGAACTTGTTCGAGCACATCGCGCGCGGACTGCCTGCGCGCGTGGTGTGCGTCATCGCGAGCAAAGAGAGCGCGTTCGGCCTCGAGCGCGCGCGCCAGCGAGGCGTCCCCGCGATCGCGATCCCGCGCAAGAAGTTCGCGGACTCGCGCAGCTTCAACGACGCGATCCACGCCGAGCTCGCGAAGCACGACGCCGAGCTCGTCGCGTGCCTCGGCTTCCTCTCGATCTTCGAGCCCCGCGAGCGCTACCGCGGCCGCGCCATCAACGTGCACCCCGCCCTCATCCCCGCGTTCTCGGGCAAAGGCATGTACGGCCACCACGTGCACGAGGCGGTGCTCGCGCGCGGCTGCAAAGTCACTGGCGCCACGGTGCACCTCGTCGACGACGAGTACGACCACGGCCCGATCCTGGCGCAGAGAGCCTGCGAAGTGCGCGATGACGACACGCCCGAGACGCTCGCAGCGAGAGTGCAGGCGGTGGAGCGGGAGCTGGTGCCGGAGGTGATTCGCGCGATCGCGGAGAAACCCTCGCGGGCGTGATCCCGCGCTCGCGCGCTCGCGTCAGGTCCTCATGCCCTGCATCGCACGCTCCGCGCGGGCGCGCAGGAACGTGATGCAGGTCGAGTCCGCGGGAATCTCCTCGAGCGGCTGCGCGACGAGCGCGGGCGTGACGTTCGCCTCCGCTGCGGCCGCGCTCAGCGCCGCGAGATCGAAGCCGTAGAGTCGCGCCGCGTTCTCGCCGAGCATCATGCGCACCTCCGCCTCGGGCACGCCTTGAAACGCGAAGCGCATGTTCTCGCGCGAGTAGGGGAAGCAACCCTCGTAGTGCGGGTAGTCGCTGCCCCACAGAATGCGGTCGACGCCGACGACGTGGCGGCCCTCGATGTCCGACGGACCCGGAAAGCTCGCGCCGTACCAGCAGTTGCGCTTCGCGTAGAAGCTCGGCGACTCCTTCGGCGCGGGATCGCGCGAAGTGTCGATCTCGCCGATCGCGCCGGCCTTCCACGCGAGCCACATGCCGTCGAGCAGGCGCAGCACGTTCGGCGCCCACGCGCTGCCGCTCTCGGTCAGGATGAAGCGGAGCTGCGGGAAGCGCTCGAACACGCCGCCCATGATCAAATGCGTGAAGCCGCGCTGCGCGAAGAACGCCATCTCGCACGCCCACAGCGCCTTCGCGCCCTGCGCCTCGGCGTAGCGCGGCGTGCCCTGTCCAGAGTGCTGATTGATCACGAGCGCGCAGTCCTGGATCGCGGCCCAGAGCCGGTCGTAGGCGGGATCGTTGAGCGGCGCGAGGTGAACGTCCGACGGCGCGGGCAGCGGCAACAGCACGCCGCCGCGCAGCCCATGCTTCGCGATCCAGTGCACGTCCGCGATCGCGTCGTCGAGGTCGTTCAGATGAATCAGCCCGATGCCCGCGCGCCGCTCGGGCGCGTCGGCACAGAACTCGGCGAGCCAGCGATTGTGGGCGCGCGTGCCGGCGAGGTAGCGCGGGTACTGCTCGGGCGTCGGCGGACCGGAGATGTGAAACGCCGCGCCGTAGAACGGCGGCACGGTGTTCGGGAAGATCACCTCGCCGACCACGCCGTCGCGCTGGAGGTCGGCTCGGCGCTCTGCGGAGTCCCAGCTCTTGGTCTTCTTGCTGCCGACGTGCTTCTGCGACTGGTTGCGATAGCTGCTGCGCCACGCGTCGAACTCGGCGCGCCAGGCGGGGTCGAGGTACTCGCGATAGGCGTCGATGGATGCGCCCGCGTGCGTGTCCGCGGTGATGACGACGTACGGCTGCGTGCTCATCGCGCGCCCCGCCGGATCAGGCCCGGCTCGCCTCCTGAATCAGCTCCACCTTGTACCCGTTCGGATCCTCGATGAACGCGATCACCGTGCTGCCGTGCTTCATCGGGCCGGGCTCGCGCGAGACGTTCACGCCCTTCGCCTTGAGCGCGGCGCACACGCCGTAGATGTCGCTCACGCCGAGCGCGATGTGGCCGTACTGGTCGCCGAGCACGTAGTCGCTCTTGCCCCAGTTGTGCGTGAACTCGAGCACCGTGTGCTCGCTCTCGTCGCCATAGCCGAGGAAGGCGAGCGTGAACTTGCCGTCGGGGTAGTCCTTGCGGCGCAGCAGCTTCATCCCGAAGTGCTCGGTGTAGAAGCGCAGCGATTCGTCGAGATCTTTGACGCGAAGCATGGTGTGTAGGAAGCGCATGCGCGCGACTCTACGCTCGGAGTGGAGCCAGCGGCAACGCGCGCGATGAAGGCGCGGGGCCTGACCCTGCATCCGCCGCCACGACACCGGAGGGAGCACGATGTTCATCGCGATGAATCACTTCGACGTGGAGCCCGAGCGCGCCGCCGAGTTCGAGGCGCGCTGGCGCGAGCGCGAGACGCATCTCGCCGAGGTGCCGGGCTTCGTGCGCTTCGCGCTGCTGCGCGGCGACGCGCCGGGGCGCTACGCGTCGCACTCGACCTGGGAGACGCGCGCGGCGTTCGAGGCGTGGACGCGCTCGGAGGCGTTCCGCAAAGCGCACGCGGGCGCGCGCATGCCGGCCGGCGTGCTGCGCGGCCACCCGCGCGTCGAGCTGTGGGACGCGGTGCTGGAGTAGAGCGAAGGCGCGCCGGCACGAGCGCAGCCGCGCGAGCTGCGAGCGCGGTCGCAGATGCCCGCGCCCGGGTTGCCGTACGCTCCCGGCGTTCTCCTCGCACCGCCGTCCGAACAGGAGCGAATCGCATGGCGCTAGGCACGAAGGTTCGACACGAGCTGCTCGCCGCGAGCGACGCCGCGATTGAAGATGCAGTCGCCTACGCCGATCCGATGGTGCTGCGCGGTCTGCTCTATCAGCTGACGGGCGATCCCGAGATTCGCGCGACGAAGTCGCTCCTCGTCGTGACCGGCTTCGCGCAGGCGCCGGTCGTCGCGCTCGGGGACGTGCCGCTGCTGCGCCGCAAGGCCGTCGAGTTCCTGAAGGCCTACCGCGAAGCGGGCGCCGGCCCGCTCGACATCGGCCCGCGCGAGCGTCTGCCCGCGAGCCTCGGCCTCACCGTCGGCGACGAGATCTCCGATCCAGACGATCTCGGCCTCTGTCTCGAAGAGCTCGCGCTCGATCCCTTCGTGCGCGAGCTGGCGTGGAGCGCGCCGCCGCCGCGCGATCGCGTCGAGGCATTCTCCGTCACGATCATCGGCGCCGGCCTCGGCGGCCTAACCGCTGCGCTGATGCTGAAGCGCGCCGGCATCTCGTACCGAATGCTCGAGAAGAACCACGGCGTCGGCGGCACGTGGCACGAGAACCGCTACCCCGGCGCGCGAGTCGATACGCCGAGCCGCGGCTACACGAACATCTTCGGCGTCGACTTCCCGTACCCGAATCCGTTCTGCGGCTGGGAAGAGAACCAGAAGTACTTCGACTGGGTCGCGGACGCGTTCGACCTGCGCCGCGGCATCGAGTTCGGCACCGAGGTCCGCTCGCTCGCGTGGAACGACGCGGACGCAACCTGGGAGATCGAAGCGGTGGGCCCCGACGGCCCGCGCACGCTGCGCTCGAACGCAGTGATGACGGCGGTCGGCTTCCTCAACCGCCCGAACGTCCCCGAGCTCGAGGGCGCGCCCGAATTCGCCGGGCCGTCCTGGCACACCGCGCGCTGGCCGAAGGAAGTCGACCTGAAGGGCAAGCGCATCGCGGTGATCGGCACGGGCGCGACGGGCTACCAGACGATCCCGGAGATCGCGCTCGAGGCGGAGCACGTGGTCGTGTTCCAGCGCACGCCGTCGTGGCTGTTCGCGGCGCGCGGCTATCGCTCGCCGTTCCCGCCGCAGGTGAACTGGCTCGACCGCAACCTGCCCTTCCACACGAACTTCTCGCGCCACCGCACGCTCTACCCCGCGACGTTCGCGGCCGTTACCGACATCGACCCGCAGTTCGAGGATCTCCACGCGCGCAGCCCGGTGAACAAGCAGCTGCGCGACAGCTCGATCGCGTTCCTCGAGCGCAAGCTCGGCGACCCGGCGCTCGTCGCGAAGATGATCCCCGAGTACCCCGTGCTCGGCGCCCGCCCCGTGATCGTCGACCCCGAGTACAGCGTGCTCGACGCACTGCTGCGCGAGAACGTGACGCTCGTGACCGGCGCCGCCGAGCGCATCGATCGCAGCGGCGTGTGGGGCGCCGACGGCAAGCACTACGAAGTCGACGCGATCGTCTACGCGACCGGCTTCCACGCCACCGAGTACCTGTTCCCGATGTCGATCACGGGCCGCGACGGCCGCACGATCGAGGAGCTGTGGCAGGAGGGCGGCGCGCGCGCGCACCGCTTCTGCATGCTGCCGGGCTTCCCGAACCTGTGGTCGCTCTATGGCCCGAACACCAACGGCGGCCTCGGGCCCGGCGCGTTCCACGAGCTCGTCACGGTGTACGCGCTCCAGTGCATGGAGCGGCTCATCCTCGAGAACCGCAAGTCGATCGAGCCGACGGAGCAGGCGTACTGGGACTTCGCGAAGCGGATCGACGAGCGCAACGCCGGCAAGGTGTGGAGCGACCCGCGCGTGCACAGTTATTACTGGACGCAACACGGGCGCTCGGCCGTGATGTGCCCGCTCACCGGCACCGAGATCTGGCGCACGCTGCGGCGGCCGGAGTTCGAGGAGCTGGAGGTGCGGTAAGAATGAGCCGCGCGGCGTGACGCCCGGCGTCTCATCCCGCACGGCCCGTCGAACCGCCCCCTCGCGTTCTTTGCCCTTTTTCGCTCTTGACGGGTAAAGAGTGAAGACCCTTCGGATGCGCCGCACGCATACGGATCGACTTTTTCGTGCGCGGTTTCGCGTGCACCTGTAAAGCTGGCGCACTCGTCCCGAGCGGTGTGAAGCAAGGATTCTCCAGGACAGGCAGAATCAGGTGTCCTCAGCCCATGATCGGGGCGGGTATCGGCTTCGGTTCAGGTGACCTGCTGGCATTTCTCGGACCAACGGTCTCTAGAGAACGGCCCCTGGTTGCTCTGTTGATCGACCTCGCGCGGCAAACTCTGCCGGCGTGAGATTGCCGAG
>VGRF01000038.1 GCA_016875395.1 Deltaproteobacteria bacterium
CACAGCTCGTCGGGAATCCGCCAGCCCCGGTGAGCCTTCCCTCGTGCAGACACTTCACCCCCGGTCGCCAGTCGGAGGGTCACGGCTTGTCAATCATTAACACCCTGGGCGGTTTTCGGATAGGCTCTTAATACAACCCCACGTGGAATTCGGTGATTTCCTCACCGGCTCAAGCCATCGGACACACGATGCGTGCCGCGCCATACCCGACCGCGTCGTCACACCCCGCGGCCCAGGATTCTCTGCTTCTGCTGCTCCGTGAAGCGCAGCAGCCGCCCCATGTACTCCATGCGGCCGTAGTCGCGGCCGATGTGCTCGATCGTGTCGAAGCCGTCGTGCTCGCCGAGCATCTCGGCGAGGCGCGGCGAGTTGCGGTGGAGTAACTGCTCGTCGACGCGCCTCGGTTCGAGGCTGCGCAGAATTCCGCGGTTGAAGTGCCAATGCAGCGTGACGCGATCGCCGGGCTCCGTTCGATCTCCCTGCCAGTGCCAGAGCCCGTTCGTGAAGAACACGACCGAGCCTTTCGGCATCTCGATCGGGATACCGGGCGGGTGCTCCTCGCCGGCTCGCGGCGCGCGGCGCATGCGATGCGAGCCCGGAATCACCCACGTCGGACCCGACTCGACGCGCCAGTCCTCGAGCGCCCACACGCCCACCCCCGTGCACGCCCAATCGGGGTACGGCTCCGGTACGAGCGCGTAGTCGGTGTGCAACGGGATCGCGGTCTTGCCCGCGCTCTTCTTGATCGCGCTCAGCGAGCCAATCACCGCGCCGCGCCCGAGCGAGGCGTCGATCAGCGTGAGCAAGAGCGGATGCTGCGCGAGCAACTCGAACGCGCGGCCATGGTAGAGCATCCACTGCAGCTGAATCCCGGTCGGCCCTAATTGCTGGCTGCGCTCGCCGTGCGTGAGCAGAGCGCGCAGCGTCTCGGCCCGCACTTCGTCCGCAAACGCGGGTGAGATCGCGCGCTCGAGCACGGTGTACCCGCGCTCCTCTACCTCGCGCACTCTGTTCGCGATTCCTTGGCGCTCGGCGCGGTGCGCGAGGTCGGGGTTCTCGTGCGTTCGCCGCGCGAGGTGGTCGTGCAGCTGCGCGAGCACCTCGCTCACGGCTTCGCTCGGCGCAGCGCCGCGCGCGCGCACCGCATCGGCGCCGAACATGTGCGCCACCTCGCGCAGCTGCGCCTCCGCCGCGCCGGGCGCCCGCAATCCCACGAACTGCGCGAAGGTGAGCGCGGCTTGGTAGCCGCCCTCCACGACGAGATCCGCGCGCTCATCGAAGTCGCGGGTCACTTCGAGCCGCGCGCCATCCCAGCGCGCGCTCCACTGCGCAACGTCATGCGCAAGCTTCAGGTGCGGCGGCGCGTGCGTGAAGCGCTCGCTCAGCGTGAACGGCGCGAGGCGGTCGCGGCGCGCGGTCACCTCGCGCGCGAGAAAGCCGCGCGCTTCCTCGAGCCACGCGTCCGCGAGAAACTCGAAGTGGCCCGGAAGAGTGATCATGCGCGCCTCCTCGCATCGCGCGAAGGCTACGCCAGCGCGCTGCTCGCGAGCCGCGCCTCGCTTCGAGTCAGCGCGCGCTCAGTCCGCCGTCCACGCGTAGTTCACCTGGATGCCCCACGTTCGCGGCGGGCCGAAGTTCGAGATGGTGCTGCCCGTCGTCGCGTTCGGCGCGTGCACCGTGACGTAGTCCTTGTCGCCGATGTTCTCGACGTAGGCCTGGAAGCTGAGCCCGGGCATCAGCGAGTCCGGCGCGGTCCAGATCGCGCGCAGGTTGCCGAGCGAGTAGGCCTTCTGGCGCGCGAAGAAGCTCTCGAACACGTCGTGGTAGTGCGTGTCGGTGTACGCGTACTCGCCGCGCAGCGTGAAATCACCCGCGCCGCCGAGCTCGAGGTCGTACTGCGCGGCGAGGCCGATCTTCCACTTCGGGGCGCGCGGCAGGTCGTTGCCTTGCGCGTTCTGGCAGAGATCCCCTGGAGCCGCCGGTGGCGGGCACTGGATCGTGCCGAGCTGCGTGTTCATCGGGTCGTCCACGATGAAGCGCTTGTACCGAGCTGTTAGGTACTACACGGTGAGATCGAGTCGCAGCGGCTCGACGGGCGCCCAGGTCCCCTCGAATTCGACGCCGTACGTCTCGGCGTCCGCGGCGTTGCGGATGATCGAGGCGTTGTTGATGAACTGGCGCGCCTGGTAGTCGGTGTAGTCGTTGTAGAACGCCGCGACGTTGAGCCGCAGCGTGTTGTCGAGCCAACTCGACTTGAAGCCGATCTCGTACGCGTTCACGAACTCGGGGTCGTAGGTGTTGCCGCACAGGCCGACGTTGTATCCGCCGGACTTGAAGCCGCGCGAGAACGAGCCGTACAGCAGCGCGTCTTCGCTCACGTCGTAGTCGACACCGATCTTCCCCGTCGGCTCGCTCCACTCCTCGAGCGACTCGAGGTTGCGGCAGCCGGGCGCGCCGAGATTCAGCACCTGCGAGTGCAGGATGTCCTTGTCGTCCTTCGACCAGCGGAACCCGAGTGTGAGCCGCAACGCTTCGGTGAAGTGCACGGTCTCCTGCGTGAAGATCGCCCAGCTCGTGAGCTGCTGATCGAGGGAGAACTCGAGGAAGGGAACGGGGCTTGCGGTTCCGTCGAGCTTCGTCCCGAACAAGGCGAGACAGTTCGACGGTGTCGCCGTCGTCGGACCGGTCGGCGTGGGCGCGCAGAATCCGAGGCCCGGCGCGCCAGAGAACAGCCACTCGAACGTGATCTGTAGATCCGGCAGCGTGTACCGATACTCCTCCGCGATGTCGGACTCGTACCAGAAGAAGCCGGCGATCCAGTCGAGGCGATCGTCGAAGAGCGAGCCCGACGCGGTCAGCTCCTGTTGCCACTCGTTGTTGAACTGCTCGTAGTCGCCTTCGAGCAAGCGAATCGGCACGCCGTCGTTGTTGCCGGGATTCAGATCTTGGTCGAGGTCGAGGTAGCCGGAGACCCACTTCAGCTGCACGGCGTCGCTCACGTCCCAGGTCACGGTCGCGTTGATGTCCCAGCTGTCGCGCGTGTACTCCTGATCGCGGTCGTAGGCGACGTTGCGCGGGTCGGGCTTCGTGAACGGGACCGGCGTCGCAATGCCCGGCAGTGGCGGCAGCACGCCGCCGGGGTCCGTTGCGCTGATGAACAGCGGGAACGCGGGGTAGTCGAACGTCTTCACGAACGGCGGCCCGCCGTAGTCGCTGCTGATCCAGTTGAAGCGCAGCGCGACGTCCAGTGTTTCCGTCGGCGTGAGCACCGCGGCGAGCTTCGCCTGCTTCGCCTTGCCGTCGTCCTCCTCGTTCCCCGTGAGCGAGTTGTCCGTGTACCCGTCGCGCGCGTCGTAGGCGAAGGCGCCGCGCACGCCGAGCACGCCGTCGATCAGCGGCAGATCCACGGCGCCGAACACGCGGCGGCGGTCGTAGGCGCCGTAGAGCGCTTGGCCCTGGAACGCGAGCTCCTCGCCGGGCAACTTCGTGAGCACGTTCAGCGCGCCCCCGGTGGTGTTACGGCCGTAGAGCGTGCCCTGCGGACCGCGCAGCACTTCGATGCGCTCGACGTCGAAGAACAGGCCCGCGGATGAAGTCAGGCCGCCGCGGTAGACGCCGTCTTGGTAGAGGCCGACGCCGGGCTCCGCGTCGATCGTCGAGGTGTCGACCCCGATGCCGCGCATCGTGATCTGCGCCATGTCGGCGATTTCGCCGTAGACCAGCGCGGGCGTCACGAACTGAACGTCGTTGAAGTCCTCGAGCCCCTGCTGCTCGATCGCGTCGCTCGTGATCGCGGTGACCGCGATCGGCGTGTCCTGCAGATTGCTCTCGCGCTTCTCCGCGGTGATCGTGATTTCCTCGATCCCGCCGCGCTCGGCCTCGGCTGGCGCATCCTGCGCCAAGGCGGGCCACGCAATCCCAACGAGCAAGCAGACGACGAGCACTCGGCGCATCTCGGACCTCCGTGGATTCCCGAGTCTGTTCCGGGATTGCGCAGGAATCAACTCAAACCACTGCGCAAGCTGAAAGCCCAGACCGGACCATGCGCCAGCCCGCGCTGCTGCGGCACCCTCGCACGCGGAGCGGAGGACGCGCCCATGGCTTACGAGATCAAGCGTTTCCCTTACGACGGCACGATCGACGCGGACGGCCACATCCTCGAGCCGCCGGATCTCTGGGAGAGCTACCTCGAGGCGAAGTACGAGCCGCGCGCCCTGCGCATCCGGCTCGATGCCGACGGCTTCGAGTACCTCGAGATCGACGGCCAGCCCTCGAAGCGCTCGCGGCGCGGATCGCTCGGCTTGTTAGGGGCGATGGGCGAGGAGGACATGACGCCGCGCGCCGATCGCCGCTACGCCGAAAACTTCCCGTATGGCGCCTCAGACACGAAGCAGCGCGTGGACCTGCTCGAACGCGAGAACCTCGACCGCACGCTGCTCTATCCCACGCTCGGCTTGTTATGGGAGTGCGAGCTCACCGACCCGGAGCTGAGCCTCGCCTACTGCCGCGCCTACAACCGCTGGATCGCCGACCTGTGCCGCGACTCCGGCGGCCGCATGATCCCGATCGCGATGCTGACGCTGCTCGATCCCGCGGGCTCGGCGGCCGAGCTCGAGCGCGCGGTGAAGGACGGCTGCAAGGGCGCGTGGGTGAATCCGTTCAACCACCTGCGCGTGCCCCACGGCGACCCGCGCCACGACGTGCTCTTCCGCAGCGTCGCCGCCTGCAACGTGCCGTTCGCGATCCATCCCACCTTCACGCCGCTCGAGAGCGCGCCCGCGAACTTCGACTGGCCCGGCCACTCGCGCGGCATCGGCGACTTGATCCGCCTGCGCGGACTCATGCAGGAGGCGCTGTTCTCGTTCTTCATCCTCGGCACGTTCGAGCGCTTCCCCACGCTCAGAGTCGGCGTGCTCGAAGCCGGCTCGGGCTGGATCGGCGCGATCCTCGATCGCATCGAGG
Source organism: Deltaproteobacteria bacterium (assembly GCA_016875395.1). Classification (NCBI taxonomy): domain Bacteria; kingdom Pseudomonadati; phylum Myxococcota; class Myxococcia; species Deltaproteobacteria bacterium. The sequence goes on from VGRF01000038.1 coordinate 4,963, forward strand.
CGATGACGCGCGCGATGGCTCGCGCTCGCGCCGGCTCGCGCCCGACCGCGAGCGAGCTCTTCCGCAAGCACTGCTTCATCTCCGGCGATCCCGACGAAACCGCCGCGCCGCTGATCTTCGACCACGTCGGCGCCGACTGCTTCATGTGGGCGACCGACTACCCGCACCCCGATCACCCCCACACCTGGGTGCCGGATCTCGAGAATCTCGTCGCGGGCCTCTCGCCGGAGACGCGGAAAAAGGTGTTGGGCGACAACGTGCGTCGCGTGTACGGGTTGGATTGAGTGTCGGCTCGGGTTCCCAGCGCCCGGCTGTCCCAAGACTTGCTCGGTGCAGTTGACGACGACCGCAGGCTCGATGTGCGCCGCAAGCCGCGAGCGCCCAAGCAGGCACGTGCTCGATGCGTAACGCGGCGCGCAGCGAGCCGCAGTCCGCGGAGGCGAGCGAAGCACATGGAAAACCCGAGCCTCCTCGCATCCGCTACACGGCTACGCGGTTGCGGCCCTCAATGACCCGTACGCGCTACTGGACGATGCTGCCGCCGTCGCGGAGCGCGGCGAAGTACGCGCAGCTCGCGCGCGAGGCGGAGGCGCGCGGCATCGAGGGCGTGTTCTCCATTCAGCTCGCGAGCAATCCCTGGGCGCCGCTCGGCGCGGTGGCCGCGAGCACGAGCACGCTGCGGCTCGGCACCGGCATCGCGCTCGCGTTCACGCGCTCGCCGTTCGAGACGGCGCTCGCAGCGCTCGACTTCGATGCGCTGAGCGAGGGGCGCTTCACGCTCGGGCTCGGCACGAGCGTCGAGTCCGTGCACCGCGAGCACTACGGCAGTGAATATGCGCAGCCGGTCGCGCGCATGGCCGAGACGGTGCGCATCATCAAGCTCGTCGTCTCTGGCGAGGCGCGAAAGCACGGCCGCTTCGACGGCAAGTTCTTCCAGCTCGACTTCTCGCGCCTCGCGCTCGCGAAGCCGCTGCGCCCGAACCTGCCGGTGTGGGTCGCCGCGCTGCGCGAGCCGCTCGTGCGCGTCGCCGGCGCGCACGCCGACGGGCTGATCGGCCATCCCTCGTGGTCCGTGCGCTGGGCGCGCGAGCAGGTGTTAGGGCCGTACGCCGCAGCGCTGCGCGCGTCGGGCCGCGAGCGCAAGCAGGTCGAGATCAACCTCTGGCAAGTCGTCGCGCCAAACCCCGACGCCAAGGAGTCCGTGCGCGACGCGAAGGCGCACGTCGCGCTCTACGGCTCGATCGCGCAGTACCAGCCCTACTTCGCCGCGCACGGCTTCGGCGACGTCGCGCGCGCCCTCGCCACGGGCGCCGCGGCCGGGCGCCGCGACCTGACAGAGCTCGTGCCCGACGAGATGGCGCGCAGCTTCGTCGTGTGCGGCACGCCGGGCGAGGTCGCGAAGCAGCTCGAGCCGCTGCGCGACGTCTCGGACTCGCTGTGCCTGCAGCCGCCGCCCGTCGCGGGCGACTCGCGCAGAGCCTACGAGCAGCGCATCGCGGAGACGTTCTACGCGTGACCGCGGAGGTGCGCCTCAAGCTCGCCCAAGCTCGCTCGGGGGATCGGAAGCGGGTGCACATGATCGGGTACTGGTGGGCGGGACCCAGTCTGCCCTTCCCCCATCCTCGTATCTCCAGGATTCAACGTGGGACATCGCAGATCGCGAGCGCATCTGCGCGTATCTCGAATCGGATTGGCGAGTCTTCGAGTCTTGGTGCGGTCTGTCTTGGTGTCGATTCGGATGTGATGGCGGACGATCCTCTCCGCGGATGGGCTCGCGCGAGTACTTCGATGGCGAGTGGGCGTGGCCGGAAGGGCTCGTTCACTATGTGCGCGACCACGCCGTGCGACTTCCTGCGGAGTTCCTCGAGCGCGCCCGCAGCCGGCGTGGCAGCGAGCAACGGGAGCCCGCTTGCGACAACCCTCTGGAGGGTCTGTCTGCCGGGATACAGCCCAGCTTCGACTACTGGCTCGACTGGTCGAGTCGCCAGCCCCGCGCGGTTCGAGACAAGCTGGACCGCAGGATCAGGCGGCGCGAGAGACGCAAGGCGATGTTGGAACCGCTCGAGCTGAAGCCGCTGCGATTCTGGTGGCGCACAAAGAGGACCGAGTGGAAGACAGGCCGCTCCTCCGAGAAATGCGCGTGGTTCGACTGCGAGCGGCGTGCGCTCTCTGGGCTCGCCTATTGTGCTCGCTGCATCGAGTCGCACAGAACGCGCTGAAGCGCACCTCTGCACCCACTCAATAGGCCCGCGGCAACCCCAGCACGTGCTCCGAGATGAAGTTGCGGATCATCTCGTTGGAGATCGGCGCGATGCGCGAGAGGCGAGCTTCCCGCCAGTAGCGCTCCACGTGAAACTCGCGCGCGTAGCCGAAGCCGCCGAACGTCTGCAGCGCCACGTCGCACGCGCGGAACGCCGCCTCGCTCGCGCGCAGCTTGGCCATGTTCGCGAGCGGGCCCGCCGGCTGCTTCGAATCGTATGCCCATGCGGCCTTCTGCCATAACAAGTCGGCGGCTTCGAGCTCGGAGAGACAGTCCGCGAGCGGGTGCGCGATCGCTTGGTTCTGCCCGATCGGACGCTCGAACACGACGCGCCCCTTCGCGTAGCGCGTCGCCACCTCGAGCGCGCGGCGCCCGATGCCCGCGGCTTCGGCGGCGATCACGATGCGCTCGGGGTTGAGCCCGTCGAGCAGGCAGTAGAAGCCGCGCCCGACCTCGCCGACCACGTCCGCCGCCGAGACGGGCAGGTTCTCGATGTAGACCTCGTTCGAGTTCACCGCGTTGCGCCCGAGCTTCGGGATCGGTCGAATCTCGACGTGCCTCGGATCGAGGTCCGCGAGAAACAGCGTCATCCCGTCGAGCGGCCGCTTGCACTCCTCGCGCGGCGTCGTGCGCGCCAATAACAAGATCTTCTGCGCCTGCTGCGCCTTCGAGTTCCACACCTTCTTGCCCGTGACGACGAAGCCATCGCCCGCGCGCCGCGCGAACGTGCGAATGCGGCTCGTGTCCGTACCCGCGTCGTCCTCCGTCACGCCGAACGAGACGTGCAGCTTCCCCGTCGCGGTCGGCGGCAGCACGCGCCGCTTCAGCTCCTCGCTCCCGTGATGAATCACGGGCCCCATCCCGAAGATCGACAGGTGCAGCGCCGACGCCGCGTTCTGCGCCCCCGCACTCGCGCCCACCGTGTTGAGCAGCACCGCCGCGTGCAGCACGCCCAGTCCGGCGCCGCCGTACACCTCGGGCACGAGCACGCCGATCCAGCCGTTGTCGGCGAACGCGTTGTAGAAGTCCCAAGGAAACTCGTGCCCCTCGTCGCGCGCGCTCCAGTACTCGTCATCGAACCGGTTACTCAACCGCTTCGCCTCACTGCGAATCGACTCGAGCTCCGCCCCCAGCGTGAAGTCCATCGCTCACTCCATTCAGCCGCGCAGCGTACGCCGACTCCACCCCCGACTCCGATTCCGATTCCAACTCCAACTCCGACTCCGACTCCGACTCCGAAAGCGAAATCAGGGCGCCTCGATGGCGCCCTGATTTCGTTCTCCCCTTTCCCACGACGCATCGCCCGCACCAGCACGAGCGGCCGGCGCGGGCCGCAGCGGGGGTCGCGGAGCGAGTGCCCAGGCGCGAGGCGCGCTCACACCTGGGTGCATCGCGAAACAGCGCGATCGGCGCACAGCAACCACCTGACGCGCCCGCGCGGCCGAGCGCAGCCGAGCCCCCGCGGAGGCCCGCGCCGGCTGCGCTGCAACGAACGAGCGCGCCACGACCTCAGCACAAGCGCGAGTCTTCGACGCGCGCCCGCTCACCTCCCCAACTCCAACTCCAACTCCGAAAGCGAGCACGAGCAGCCGGCGCGGGCCGCAGCGGGGGTCGCGGAGCGAGTGCCCGGGCGCGGGCGCGCTGACACTCGGATGCATCGCACCAAACAGCGCGATCGGCGCACAGCCACCATTTGACGCGCCCGCGCGGCCGAGCGCAGCCGAGCCCCCGCGGAGGCCCGCGCCGGCTGCGCTGCAACGAACGAGCGCGCCGCGAACTCAGCAAAAGCGAGTCTTCGACGCGCGCGACACCACGCGTTCACTTCCGCTGAGTCATCTCCGCAAGATCCGTGTTCGGCCGCGCCGAAGCCGTCCACCCCCCGTCCACCACCACCGTCGTCCCCGTAACAAACGACGAGTCATCACTCGCGAGCCACAGCGCCGCATGCGCGATGTCCCGCGGCAATCCCGCCCGCGCGATCGGCTGCACCCGCTTCAGTTGCTCCTCCACCACTGCGGGTGTGAGCGGCTCGGGCAGCGCCGGGTTCGCCCACAACAACGGCGTCAGCACACCGCCGGGGCAAATCGCGTTCGCGCGAATCCCGTGCTCCGCGTACTCGATCGCCGCGACGCGCGTCAACTGCACCACACCGCCCTTCGCCGCGCCGTACGCGCCCTGATACTTCATCCCGAGATGCGCCGAGACCGACGCCGTGCTCACGATCGAGCCCCCGCCCGCCTTCATGAGGTGTGGCACCGCGTGCTTGATGCCGAGCCACACCGCCTTCAGGTCGACCGCGACGATGCGATCGAACACCTCCTCGGACGTCTCGTGAATCAGTCCCTCGCTGCCCCCGATACCCGCGTTGTTGAACATCACGTCGAGGCGCCCGAACGCCTCCACGGCTCCGTCGACGAGGCGTTTCACGTCGGCGCTTCGGCTCACGTCCGTACGCAGAGCGATCGCGCGATCTCCCAACGACTTCGCGACCGCCTGCGCCTGCTCGCCCTGCACGTCGCCGATCGCGACGCGCGCGCCCTCCGCTACGAACAGACGCGCCGACGCCTCGCCCATGCCCGACGCGCCGCCCGTGATCACCGCGACCTTGCCGTCTAGACGCCCCATGCTCGATCTCCTCTCGTGAGCGAGTTTGCGTAGCGCATTGGCGCTTTCAAAGCGCGTTCTTGAATCCCAGCCGCACTTCGTGTTAGTTCCGGGCAGCGGAGGAGAACCGCGTGACGGAGCAAGAGCGCCGCAATCTCGAAGCCGTGAAGCGCTGGGAGGCGACCTACAACGACGACGTGGAGAAGATGGTCGACGACGTGTACGCCGCCGACTGCGAGGTGGTGGACATGCAGCGTGGCGTCACGCTGCGCGGGCGCGATCAGCTGCGCGCACTCGAACGGCGCATCTCCGCCGCGATGCCGGGCCGGAAGCTGCGCGTCGTGAAGGCAGTCGCGAGCGGCGACACCGTGGCGCTCGAATGCGAGGGCATCTTCCCGACCGGCACGTTTCCGGCGTGCGTGTTCCTCGTGTTCGACGAGCGCGGCCAAGTGAAACAAGACCACACCTACTCTCCCGATCCCTCGGGCGTGACCACGCGAGTGCGCGACGAACAGAAACGCTGAGGCGGGCGTGGAGCGCATCGCAGTCGTCGGCGCCGGCATGGGCGGCCTCGCATGCGCGCTCGCGCTCGGACGGCGCGACTTCGAGGTCACACTCTACGAGCGCGACGCCGCGCACGGCGAAGGCTTCTCCGGGGCCAGCGAGATCGCGGAGCGGCGGCGCGGCGTGCCGCACGCGGTGCATCCCCACTTCTTCATGGGGCGCCTGCGCGAGCTGCTGCGCGCGCACCATCCCGCGCTTCTCGCGCGCCTCGCAGAAGCGGGCGCTGGCGACGGCCGCTTCGAAGATGCGCTGCACGCGATCGCGCGCAGTCATTACGGCGCGCGCGCCGAGGACGCGGCGCTCACCTCGATCGCCGCGCGGCGCACCACGCTCGAGCGCGTGCTGCGCGAGTACGTGCGAGAGCGCGGCCTCGCGCGCATCGCGAGCGGCGCCGAGGTGCGGGCGCTGTGGTTCGAAGAGAGCGAGCCGCCTCGCGTGCGCGGACTACGCCTCGCGAGTGAAGACGTCGAAGCCGACATCGTCGTCGACGCCTCGGGCCGCACCGGCACGCTCGCGCGAGCGCTCGGCGATCGCGTCGCGGAGGAGCAGCACGACGCGGGCATCGTGTACTTCACGCGCCACTACCGGCTCGCGCCGGGCCGCGAGTTCCCGACGACACACGGCATCCCCGGACTGATCTTTCCGGACTTCATCGTGGGCGCGCTGCCTGCGGATCACGGCTTCTTCACCGTGACTTATCAGGTGTATCGCGACGACCCGGAGATGATCGCGGTAGTCCGCGACGCGGAGCGATTCCACGCGCTCGCGATGAAGCTGCCGGCGATCTCGCGTTGGGTGAATCCCGAACGAGCGCTTCCAGCGAGCGACGTGTTCGGCTTCGGCCAGATGGACGCGTTCTGGCGCAGCCCCGTGGTGCGCGGCGAGCCGCGCGTCCTCGGGCTCCACTTCGCTGGGGACGCCGCGGTGCGCTCGAACCCGAAGTACGGCCGCGGCTGCACGTGGTCGCTTCTGAGCGCGGAGCTGTTGGGCGACGCGCTCGTCGCCGCGACTTCTCCGCGCGCTCGCGCGCTTCACTACGCCGCCGCGCTGGAGCGCGAGTTCCGCGCCGACTGGCGCACGATGCTTGCAATGGACCGCGCCGCGCGCGCGCGCTTCGAGACGTCGGCGGGGCTGCGCTCGCGCACGCTCGCGGATCGCGCCAGCGATGCGTTCGCCGACCTCGTCGACGAAGCGCAGGTCTCCGACGGCGACTTCTTCCGCGAGATCTGGCGGGGCTATCACGGCTTCGCGCGCATGGACGCCTGGATGCGCAGCCCGGGCGCTTGGCTGCGCGTCGGGCGCCATGCGGCGCTGCGGCCTTCGCGGCGCGCGGCGCTCGCCGAGCGGCGGGTGAGGCCTTCGCGCGCGCAGATCCTGGCCTCGTCGCAAGCGGAAGCCATCGCCGCTACCTAATTGCCCCCTTTTCATCGAGCCGCCCACACATGACGGAAACCCCGCGCGTCGACGAGCTCGATCAGGCGGTCATCTCGCGCCTGAAGCGCAACGCCTCGGCGACGAATCGCGCGCTCGCCGAAGCGCTGGGCGTGACCGAGCAGACGATCGCCGCCCGCATTCGGCGCCTCGAGCAGGCGAACTTGTTACGGGTGGTCGGCGTGATCGACGCGAAGGCCGCCGGTTACGGCTTGTTCGTGATCGTCGGCATCCAGGTCGCCGGCCGCAAACCCGCCGAAGTCGCCGCTGAAGTTGCGCGCTTTTCCAATGTCACCGGCATCAACGCGTGCCTCGGCGGCTTCGAGCTGATGGCGAGCCTCTACGCGCGCGACGAGCACGATCTCTTCTCATTGCTCGAAGAGCGCATCGGAGCCGTGCGCGGCGTCGAGGAGCTCGAATCCTTCCTCGTGCTCGAGCGCGTCCACCACCGCATGGACTGGGCGAAGCTCGACCGCTTCTCCGACCGCGCGCTGCCGGATCACGTGAGTGAAGGAATCGACGCGCTCGACCGTGGGATCCTCGAGCTCCTCCAAGTCGACGCGCGCACGAGCCTGCGCGAGATCGGCCGCCGCGTCGGGCGCTCCGAGGGCACGATTCGCTCGCGGCTGCGGCGGTTCGAAGAGAGCGGGATCTGCCGAATTCAAGCGGTCTCCGACGTGACGATCGGCCCGGGCGGCGCCGCCGCGTGGATCGCGATCAAGGCGCGGCGCGGCCACGTGCGGCGCGTGGCCGAGGAGATCGCGCGCGCGCCGGAGGCGGGCTTCGTGGGCGTGACGCTCGGGCGCTTCGATGTGATCGCGCTCGTGAGTGCGCCCTCTCGCGAGCAGCTCTCGAAGCTGATGTTCGAGCGAATCGCCCTGCTGCCCGGCGTGCAGCGCATCGAAGCCTGGGAATCGCTGCAGGTGCACAAGCACGACTTCCGGATCGTGGACCTTTCGGTCGCGAGCGGAGGCCCGCGCCGGCCGCGCTTGCGGAAGCGGCGGGAGAGCGGGAGGCGTTAGAGCGCGCCCTAGAACGGGCGGCGTAAGCGAGTCACGAGCGGAGACTCCGCGGAGCTCTCCGTGCGAATCTCGAGCGCGTCGTCGGCCGCGCGCGGCGTGAGCACGAACTTCAGCGCGACCTCGACGCTCGCGCCGTCGGGAGGCTGCGCCGACACCGACTCGGCGGCGCGAAACAACAGCTCCTCCAGCAGCGCGCGTCCCCACTGATCGAGCGCGACTTCGCGCACGGACTCGCTCGCCATCCCCGGCTCCTTCACGCCACGCCCTTCACGTCGAACGCCTCGAGATCCGCGATCGCCGCCGTCATGCGCGCGATCATCTCGCGCGACATCTCGGGCGGCTGCATGTCCGGCATGGTCGGCGGATGACAGAGCGTCGGCGTCCACATCAGCAGCGCCGCGAACGTGAGCGCGCGGTAGCGGTCCCACGCCGAGTCGAAGTCGATGCGCGGAGCCCCGTGCTCGCGCAGGCGCTCGAGGTAGCGCCGTAACAACTCGCGCTCCCAGGCGCGGCGGTCCGCGATCGCGAGCGTCGTCGTCAGCGCGTAGGACACGTCCCGCGCCCAGTGGCCTTTGCACACGAGCGCCCAGTCGCAGAGACCCATGCGGCCGTCGCTCGTCACGTACCAGTTACCGAGGTGGACGTCCGAGTGGAGCAGCGTGCGCGGCTCGCGCTCGTGCAACGCGAGCGAACGCACCGCCGCGGGCCAGATCTCGCTCTTGCGCGCGAGCACGGCGGGCGGGATCACGTCGGCCGCCTCGATCATCGCGAGGTCGTGGCCCTCGCGGATGCCGTTCTTCTCGCCCGTGCGAAAGAACGCCTCGTAGGTCGTCAGCCAGCGCAGGTCCGCGTCGAAGCGCCCGCTTCCGTAATGGCTGCCATGCAGCGCCGCGAGCGTGTCGACGATCTGCTGGGCCTGCGCACGCGAGATGCTCGTGTCGCGCCGGCAAAACCTGGCGCCGCGCATCGCGGCGAGGTCCTCGAAGAGATGGATCGAGCGCGCCGAGGCGCGGTCGTAAGCGCTGTGCACGAGCAGCGGCGCCTCGATCGCGAGCTCACCGCGTAGCTCGCGAAAGAAGCGACCCTCGCCCGCGGCGGCCATGCCCGACGAGAGGCGCGTCAGCAGCGTCGGCGTCGTCTTCGCGAACAGGCGCGTCGCGAGACCTGCAGCCACGCCGGCTTCGTTCCAGCGCACGTGCACCTCGCGCCGCACGCTCGAGCCCGCGTGCCCGCCCTGCGCGCGCACTTCGAGTGCACGCGCGCCGGGAACGCGCGCCGCCATCACCGCGGTGATCCACTCCGGCGTAATCGCCTCCGCGCACCACGGCACTTCGCTCGCAAGGCGCGCTGGCGGGCGCAGGAGCGCGTCCCACACGACGTGCGCGGCCACCCGAGCGCGCGTGCGCAGCGTGCCGATCTCGTGCGCGCCGCCGAGGGGTCTCAAGGCTCCTCGCTCAGGCCTTCGAGAGCGAGTCGGTGAGCGCCATGTGCGCACCGACCGGGAACGCCTCGCCCTCGGGCATGACCTGCGACATTCCGCCGTCGATGGCGTACGCCTGCGCCGTGATGAAGCGCGCGCGGTCGCTGGCGAGGAAGCATACGAAGTCCGCGACTTCTTCGGGCTGCCCGACGCGGCGCAGCGGGTGCATGTTCGCGAGCACGCCTTCGGTGGCCGTGGTGTTCGCATGGTTCGCGCCGAGGATCGGCGTGTCGATCACGCCGGGGCAGATCGCGTTCACGCGCACTCGCGAGGGCGCGAGCTCCGCCGCGCACGCCTTCACGAGGCCGGTCACACCGTGCTTGCTGGCGTAATAAGAAGCCATGCCGATGCCGCCGCGCAGGCCGGCGACCGAAGCCGTCGCCACGATCGCGCCGCCGCCACTCGCCACGATCGCGGGCGCCACGGCGCGCATGCCGAGATAGACGCCCGTGAGGTTCACGGCGACGACGCGATGCCACGCCGCCAGATCGCCGTCGACGATCGTCGACTGGAGCGCGATGCCCGCGTTCAGGAACGCCGTGTCGACTCGAGCGAAGCGCCGCTGCGCCTCCGCCACCATGCGCGCGTTGTCCGCCTCGCTCGTGACGTCGACGCGCAGCGCGAACGCGTCGCCGCCCGCGCTTGCGATTTCCTTCGCGACGCTCTCGGCGGCCTCGCCATTGAGATCGGCGACGCACACGCGAGCGCCTTCGCGCGCGAACACCCGCGCGGTCGCGCGCCCGATGCCCGACGCTCCGCCGGTCACGATCGCCGTCTTGCCTTCGAGCAACATGGATCCTCCTCGCGCGCCGTGCGCGCCGCATGCGCGCACGCTGGCTCAGCGGACTCGAGCGCGCCCGCGCCGGCGGGGACCAGCCTCCGGCGCGGGCGCGGGCGAGCTGATCTCCTCGGGGTGCACGAACGCCGCGCACCGAGAGTCCAGCGCACTCAGAGGCCGCTGTTCGATCTCCGCTCGCCTTCGGCTCACGGCGCGCTTCGCTCGCTAAGCGGCGAAGCCAGAGGCTTCGCCGACCCGGCCGTTCCGTAACAACTTCCCGGGCGTCGCACCGGTACACTTGCCTTCCTCGAAGGTGACTTCGCCGTTCACGAGGATGAAGCGGTAACCCTCGGCGCGCTGGATGCGGCGCCACTCGTTCGCCGGGAAGTCGTGCGCGACCTCGAAGTCCCACTCGGGCACACGACGCAGGCGCGCGAGGTCGTAGACCACGATGTCTGCGGGCGCGCCTTCGCGCAGGAAGCCGCGATCGAGGAAGCCCGCCGCCTGCGCGGGCAAGTAGCTGAGGTGCCAGTGCGCTTCTTCGAGCGACATCTTGCCCGTATCGCGCACGAGCCAGGCGAGCATGTCCGTGGGGTACGAGCCGCCCGTGAAGAACTTCGTGTGCGCGCCGCCGTCGGAGACGCCGGGGATCACGTAGGGGTCGCTCATCAGCCGCGCCATCTCGTCGGCGTTCGTGAACGTTGGCCCCGCAGTGCCGGTCCGAAACTCCGGCTTGAGATCGCCCGCCACCGCGATGTCGAGCAGCGCGTCGATCGGGTGCTTGCGCTCCTCGCTCGCGATCTCGCCGATCGTGCGGCCGAGATACTTCGCGAGCGCCGCGTTCCCGCCGTCGCTCGCCACCGTGATCTCCGCGATGGGGCCTCCGGCGCCGAGCGTGATCAGCTGCGCATCTTGGTCTTTCATCTGCCGGCGGATCTCGGGATCCGCGAGCTTGCGCAGCTTCTCTGCGTGCGTGCCCTGCGTCGCATGATTCCACGCCGGCGCCGAGTCGTAGAGATTCCAGTGCTCGAGCGAGTACTGGAACCACGTCCGCACGTTCGCGCCCTGCGCCACGATGCGGAGACCGCGCGCGTTGCAGTCGTGAATCCACTGCAGAGTCTGCTTGTGCGCATCGGGGTACTGATCGACGACGGTCACGACGTTGTGCAGTACGGGGCGGCCCGCGATCTCGGCGAGCCGCTCGACGGCGCGCATGTCGCGCGCGATGGCTTCGGGCGTCGCGTCGACGGGGTTGCCCGCCTGCGCCTGCGTGATCTGGATGAAGCCCTCGTCGCGCTTCCGTAACACCTCGCCGAGCGCGAACAGATCCTCGTCGGCCATGCAGTCCGTGGGCATCGGCGTGCCGTCGTAGTCGGCCTGCAGCGACCGCTCGCCGAGGCGCTGCACCGAGAAGCCGCAGGCACCCGCGTCCATCGCCTGATCGAGCAGGCGCTGCATCTCGCGCCGCTCCGCGGGCGTCGCCGCGCGCGTCTTCGAGGCTTCGACGCCCATCACGTAGACCATCAGCGGTGACACTGGGACGTAGCTCACGATGTTCACGCCCTTCGGCAGCCGCTCGAGGTTGTCGAGCCATTCGGGGAACGACTCCCACGCCCACGGCATGCCCGCCTTCATCGACTCGTACGGGATCTGCTCCGTGCGCGTCATCATCAGCAGCGCGCGCTCGCGGTCGGCTGGCCTAACAGGCGCGAAGCCGAAGCCGCAGTTGCCGAGCACGAGCGACGTCACGCCGTGCCAGCCCGAGATCGTGCAGTACGGGTCCCAGTGGATCTGCGCGTCGTAGTGGCAGTGCAGGTCGACGAAGCCGGGCGCGACGATCTGCCCGCTCGCGTCGAGCTCGCGCGCGCCGGCGCCCGCTGCGATGCGCCCGATCTTCGCGACGCGCCCGTGCTTGATGCCGACGTCCGCGCGCACGCGCGGCAGCCGCGTGCCGTCCACCACCGTTCCGCCGCGAATCACGGTGTCGAACTGGGGCATGCGCTGGACCTCCTCGATTTCAGAACGCGCACACATCATGAACGATTTCTGCGCGAACTTGTGAAATAATCTCGCGCTGAGGAGACTTCGCATGGCCGCCGAACCGCGCTCGACCGCCCTCGACTTCGATCCCGCTGCGCTGCGCGAGAAGTACCAGCGCGAGCGCGACAAGCGCCTGCGCCCGGACGGCGACGACCAGTACCTCGAGGTCTCGGGCAAGTTCGCCCACTTCACCGAAGACCCGTACGTCGACTCGAAGCTCGCGCGCGCGCCCCTCACGGACGAAGTCGAAGTGCTGATCATCGGCGGCGGCTTCAGCGGCATGCTCGCCGCGGCACGGCTGAAGGAGGCGGGCATCGCGGGCATTCGCATCGTCGAAGCGGGGGGCGACTTCGGCGGCACCTGGTACTGGAACCGCTACCCCGGCGCGCAGTGCGACATCGAGTCGTACTGCTACCTGCCCCTGCTCGAAGAGACCGGGTACATGCCGAAGGAGAAGTACTCCTTCTCGCCCGAGATCTACGAGCACTCGCAGCGCATCGCGAAGCACTTCGGCCTGTACGAGCTCGCCTGCTTCCGCACGCACGTGCAGAGCATTCGCTGGGACGACGCGAGCGCGCGCTGGACGGTCGTCACGGACCGCGGCGACCGCATGCGCGCGCACTACGTGATCGTCGCGACCGGCCCCGCGAGCCGCCCCAAGCTGCCGGGCATCCCCGGCATCCAGGAGTTCGAGGGCCACACCTTCCACACCTCGCGCTGGGATTACGCCTACACCGGCGGGAGCCACGGCGGGAACCTGCACAAGCTCGCCGACAAGCGCGTCGCGATCATCGGCACCGGCGCCACGGCGATTCAGTGCGTGCCGTTCCTCGGTGCGCACGCGAAGCGGCTCTACGTCTTCCAGCGCACGCCGTCGTCCGTCGACTTCCGCGGCAACAAGCCCACCGACCCCGCGTGGGCGAAGAGCCTTAAGCCCGGCTGGCAGCGCGCGCGGCGCGAGAACTTCAACGACGTCGTCACGGGCCGGCCGTTCGAGGTCGACCTCGTGGCCGACGCGTGGACCGACATCTTCCGCAACCTCGCGTCGAACTCGCCCGTCTCGGCAGAGAAAGAGAACGCACTCGAGCTGGCGGCGGAGCTCGCCGAGATCGCCGACTTCCAGAAGATGAATCAGATCCGCGCGCGTGTGGACGCCGAGGTGCGCGACAAGTCCGCCGCCGAGGCGTTGAAGCCCTGGTACCGCCAGTTCTGCAAGCGCCCGACCTTCAACGACGAGTACCTCGCCACGTTCAACCGCCCCAACGTGACGCTCGTCGACGTGAGCGACACGCGCGGCGTCGAGCGCATCACGAAGAAGGGCCTCGTCGCGAACGGAGTCGAGTACGAAGTCGACTGCATCATCTTCTCCACCGGCTTCGAGATCGGCACCGCGCCGCGCCGCCGCATCGGCTTCGAGATCTACGGCAGCGGCGGGCAGTCGCTCTACGACTACTGGAAGGACGGCCTGCGCACGCTTCACGGCTTCTCCGTGCACGGCTTCCCGAACTGGTTCTTCATCGGCATCTCTCAGAACGGCGTGTCCGTGAACATGACCTCGATGTTCGATGACCAGGCCAAGCACGTGGCCTACGTCATCCGCGAGGCACAGAAGCGCGGCGCGCGGAGCGTGCAGCCCAGCGCCGAGGGTGAAGCCGACTGGGTGCGCACGATCCGCTCGCTCGCCGTGATGAACAACGCGTTCGCGGAGTCGTGCACGCCCGGTTACTACAACAGCGAGGGAAAGTTCGCGGAAACGCCGGGCACGTTCACCGCGGAGTCGTATGCCCCGGGCGCGAACGCCTTCAATGCGCTGCTCGCGGCGTGGCGGGCGGAGGGAAAGCTGGCTGGCCTCGAGCTGAGGTAGCGGAACGACCTAACAACTCAACTCAGCTGGCCGATTCCGACTCCGATTCCGACTCCAACTCCGAAAGCGAAATCAGGGCGCCTCGATGGCGCCCTGATTTCGTTCTCCTCCCTGTTCGATGAAGCGCGCGCCCCGCACAGCAAGAGCAGCCGGTGCGGGCCGCAGCGGGGGTCGCGGAGCGAGTGCCCAGGCGCGAGGCGCGCTCACGCTCGGCTGCCGCGCCGAACAGCACGCTCAGCGCACGGCTTCGCCTGACGCGCCCGCGCGGCCGAGCGCAGCCGAGCCCCCGCGGAGGCCCGCGCCGGCTGCGCCAACCCGAACGAGCGGGCCACGCATCAAGCACCAGCGCGCGAGTCTTCGACGCGCGCCTAACCCCTACCCGCGCTTGAAGTCCACGATCCCGCCGCCATCGAGGATCAACGTCTGCCCCGTCACCCAGCTCGACGCGTCGCTCGCGAGATACGTCGCCGCGGCCGCGACGTCCTCGGGCTCCCCTAATCGCTTCATCGGATACGACTGCGCCACCTGCTCCCCGCGCCCCTTGTCCCAGAGCACGCGCGCGAAGTCGGTCTTGATCAGCCCCGGCGCGAGCGCGTTGACGCGCACCTTCGGCGCGAGCTCGGCGGCGAGCTGCTCGGTGAGATAAACGAGCGCCGCCTTCGTCACGCCGTAGACGCCGAGGGCGCCGCTGGTGTGGAAGGCGCCGACGGAGACGATGTTGATCACGCTGCAGCCGCCGGCGCTCTGCTTCATCGACTTGTTCCACACGGCCTGCGTCCACGCGAACGGCGCGGTGAGGTTGGTCGCGAGCGTCTTCTCCCAGCGCGGAATGTCGGCGTCGATGGTTGGCCCGGCGTACGGGTTCGTCGCGGCGTTGTTCACGAGCACGTCGACCTTGCCGAACGCCTGCATCGCGGCATCGATCTGCGCGTCGCGCGAGGCGGCGTCGCCGACGTGGCCGGCGACCCAGCGCGCGTCGTGACCGATCTCCTTGCATGCGGCTTCGAGCGCCTCGGCTTTGCGCCCCGTGATCATCACGCGCGCGCCCGACGCCGCGAACGCCTTCGCGATGCCGAGGCCGATGCCACGCGAGCCGCCCGTGATCAGTGCCGCCTTCCCGTCGAGTCTCAGGTCCACGTTCTCCACCTCTCTCATCGGGCCGTTCAGCGAAGGGGCGGAATCGCCCCGATCATTTTGGCCCGGCCGAAATGTTCGCTCGCTCTGGCCGGCAGGCGCGTCAGCGCAATCGCACGGGCATCGACTCGAGCCCGACGATGAAGTTGCTCGGCCGCACGTGCAGCTCGCCCTCGTCGAGCGCGATGTTCGGGAAGCGCCGCAACAGCTCTTCGAGGAGGACGCGCAGCTCGAGGCGCGCGAGGCTCGCACCGAGGCAGTGGTGCGTGCCGAAGCCGCCAAACGCGACGTGGCGATTGGGGTAGCGCGTCACGTCGAGCTCGTCTGCGCGCTCGAAGGCAGCGGCGTCGCGGTTCGCGGAGGGGTAGAGCAGCAGCAGGCGATCGCCCGCTCGGATCTTCTGGCCGCGCAGCTCGGTGTCGCGCGTGGCGGTTCGGTTCATGTTCTGGATGGGGCTCACCCAGCGCAGCATCTCCTCCACCGCACTCGGGATCAGCGCGGCGTTCTCGGCGAGCAGCTTCTGCTGCGCGGGACGCCGTAACAACTCGAACAGCCCGCCCGTCATCACGTGGCGCGTCGTCTCGTCGCCGCCGATCAGGATCAGCAGGCTCTCCTGGAGGATCTCCTCGTCCGTGAGGCGATCTCCCTCGACCTCGGCGTGCGCGAGGATGCTCATCAGGTCGTCGCGCGGGCGCACGCGGCGCTCGGCGAGCGACGCGGCGGCGTAGGCGAAGTAGCCGTTCACGACTTCGCGCTGGCGCAGCCGGCGCTGCTCGTCGTCGGCGATCTTCTGCGACTCTCCGCCGCCGAGCATCTCGTCGCTCCACACCAACAGCTGCTCGCGATCCTCGGGCGCCACCCCGAGCATGTCGCCGATCACGACCATCGGGATCCAGCGCGCGACGTCGAGCACGAAGTCGCAGCGGCCCGCGGGCTCGACCTTGTCGAGCAGCTCGTTCGTGAGCGCGCGCAGCATCGGCTCGTGCGCCTCGACGCGCTTCGGCGTGAAGCCGCGGTTCACGAGGTTGCGGCGGCGTTTGTGGAGCGGGTCGTCGAGGTTGATCATCGACGGGATCCACGAGTCGCGCTCCGGCCGCGAGCTCTTGCCCGAGCAGAACGTCTCGTGATCGCGCGAGACGGCCATCACGTCGTCGTAACAAGCCACGCCCCAGAGCCCGCCGTCGGCGGTCGCGTCCCAGTACACCGGCGCGTTCTCGCGCAGCCAGCGGAAGTGCGGATGCGGATCGAGGTAGAAGAAGCGGTCGTGTAGGCGAACGTTCGGGTTCGTGGGGTGATTGGGCATGAGCCGCTCCCGCGAGAGCGGCGCAGGTTATCCCGCTGCGTCAGCGCGCTGCGAGCGTGCCCGTGAACGAGCCACCGAGCTCTGCGATGCGCTCGCGCGCTGCCTCTGCGTTCTCGAGCGGCTGCACGCGCAGCTCGTGGA
Source organism: Deltaproteobacteria bacterium (assembly GCA_016875395.1). Taxonomy (NCBI): domain Bacteria; kingdom Pseudomonadati; phylum Myxococcota; class Myxococcia; species Deltaproteobacteria bacterium. The sequence continues at coordinate 21,584 of VGRF01000038.1, forward strand.
GATGCGAGCGCAGCTCGATTCCTTCGTGCCGTTCAACGGCCTCGATCGCGTCGCGCAGGTCGTCGCCTTCGAACCGAATCGTCTCGACCTCGGCGCGCCTGCCGCCGGGCAGGTAGATGGCGCCGGTCGCGAAGTCGACGGCGAACGCAGCGAGGCCAGGAATCACGAACAGCAGCACGCCGATGCCGTCCATGATCGCGACGGCCGGGTCGATACGGCCGCCGCGCTGACCGCGACGCTCGGGGTAGAGGATCGTGCCGCACGCAAGCTGTGTGCCGAGCGCGAGCAGCAGCACCGCTGCCGTGATGCGAGTGGTTTGCCGCATGTCGAGTCTCCCTTCGCGCCGCGTGGCGCCAGACTCGGCGCTCATCGGCGAAGCGGAGGGGCGACTTAGCGGCGAACCTCGACCCGGGGCGTGCGCGCCGTCACGCTTTCGCTGCACTGCGCTGATCGGGCAGCACGTAGTGCTCCGACGCGAGGTGCGCGCGAATCACCTTCTTGTCGATCTTGCCCGTGCTCGTGAGCGGAATCGCGTCGCGGAACAGCACCTCGTCGGGCAGCTGCCACTTCGCGAAGCGGCCCTCGCAGTGCGCGAGCACTTGCTGCTGCGTCACCGCGCTGCCGGGCGCGCGCACCACGATCGCGACGGGGCGCTCGTCCCACTTCGGATGCGGCACGGCCACGACCGCGGCCTGCGCGACGCCCGCGAGCGCGCAGATGTGGTTCTCGAGATCGACCGAGCTGATCCACTCGCCGCCGGACTTGATCAAGTCCTTCGTGCGGTCCGTAATGATCAGGTATTCCTCGGGATCGATCATCGCGACGTCGCCGGTCCGGAGCCATCCGTCGTGGAACTTCGCCGGCTGCGGGTTGTTGTAGTACTCGGCGCAGATCCACGGCCCGCGCACGATCACCTCTCCGATCGACTTGCCGTCGTGCGGGAGATGCCGGCCGTTCTCGTCGATGATCGAGAGATCGATCCCCGGCACGACCTGCCCGGCCTTCGCCTGATTCGACATCTGCTCCTCGGGGAGCGACTTGCGCTGCGCGCGCTTCGCGATGCGGCGCGAGAGCGTCACGAGCGGGTTCGTCTCGGTCATGCCCCAGCCCTGAATCATCTCCACGCCGTACTTCTTGGCGTACCACTCGATCAGCGAGATCGGCGGCGCGGAGCCGCCGCAGGTCATGCGCGAGAGCGAGCCGAGGTCGTAGCCGGGGTTCTGCTCGAGGAAGCCCTTTACCACTTGCCAGATCGTGGGCACGCCGAGCGAGATCGTGACTTCCTCGCCACTCATCAACTCGACGAGGCTCTTCGCGTCCATGAAGCGATGCGGCATCACGCTCTTCGCGCCCAGCGTCATCACGCTGAACGGCGCGCCCCACCCCATCGCGTGGAACATCGGCACGATCTGCAGCAGGCAGTCCTGCGCCGAGAGCCCCATCGAGTCGGTCATCAGCTGCGCCATCGTGTGCAGGTACGTCGAGCGGTGCGTGTAGAGCACGCCCTTCGGATCGCCCGTCGTGCCACTCGTGTAACAGAGCGCGGCGCCCGCGTTCTCGTCGAACTCGGGCCACTCGATCTGATTCGAGTGCCCGCGAATGAACTCCTCGTAGTCGACCGCGCCGGGGAGTGACGTCTTCCACGCACCTGCTCCGGGCTCGCTCGCGACGATCACGCGCCTGACAGAGGGCATCTTGCCCGCGAGCGACTCGAGCAGTCCGAGGTGGCTCTGGTCGACGACGATCACCACGTCCTCGGCGTGGTTGACGATGTAGTTCAGCTCGCCCGCCGCGAGGCGCAGGTTCAGCGTGTGCAGCACGCAGCCCATACTCGGCACCGCCTGATACATCTCCACGTGGCGGTGGTTGTTCCACAACAAGCTGCCGACGCGATCGCCGAACCTCACGCCGTCGGCGGCCAGCGCGTTCGCCAGCTGCGCCGCGCGCGCGCGCGTCTGCGCGAGCGTCTGCCGGTGCAGGCCGTCGGGCAGCTTCGTCACGACCTGCTCGTTCGGCGCAATGCGCGCGCCGCGATCCATCAGACGCGAAAGCAGAAGCGGAGTGCGTTGCATCGTCATGGGCGGAGTCTCCAGTTCATTCGGGGATCGCAAGACGCGCACCTGGGACGTACGTGCACCAAAGCGCGCACAGGGGACGTACGTGCACTTCTACCGGAAGCGCGCGGGCCGTTTCTCGATGAACGCCGCCACCGCTTCCTTGTGCTCGGGCGTCGTCCAGCACTGGCGCAGCAGCTCGCTCTCGCGCTGCTGCACGCGCGCGAGGTCGCCGTCGGCGGCGTTCTGCGCGAGCAGGCGCTTCGTCATCGCGAGCTGCGGCGTCGGGTTCGCGGCGATCATCTCCGCGAGCTCGAGCGACTTCGCGAGCAGCGCGTCGTGCGGCACCACGCGCTCGACGAGCCCGATCGCGGCGGCTTCGTCCGCGTTCACGAGGCGGCCCGAGAGGCACAGCTCGCTCGCGCGACCGAGGCCGATGCGCTGCGCGAGCAGGTGCGTGCTCGCGAGCTCGGGCACGAGGCCGACCTTGATGAAGCCCATGCCGAAGCGCGCCTTGTCGGAGGCGAAGATCACGTCGAAGGGCAGGATCTGCGTGAGGCCGATGCCGACGCAGGCGCCGTTCACGGCGGCAACGAGGGGCTTCGAGGCGCGGCAATGCGCGACCCAGTCGAGCCCGCGCGGCATGCCGCCCTGCCCGCCCTGCGTGTCGGCGCCGGGGTCGCTGCCGGAGATGCGCTTCTGGAACGTGTCCTCCATGTCCGCGCCGGCGCAGAAGCCCCGGCCCGCGCCGGTCATCACGATCGCGCCGATCTGCGAGTCGGCGTTCGCGGCGTCGAAGGCGTCCGCCAGCTCGCCCGCCATCGCCGGCGTCCACGCGTTCATGCGCTCGGGGCGATTCAGCGTGACGAGCTGCACCGCCCCGCGGCGCTCGGAGGTGATGAGGGAGAATGGCATCGCGTGGGCTCCGTCTAGGAAGAGGGAAGACCTACGAGTATGAGCGAGGCCGCCGCGGGTCCGCGAGAGCTGCCTCGGGCTCGGCGGAACGAGAGGGGCAAGCCCGAGTGATCCGTCGGGCCCCGCCGGTCGGGGGCGGCCGCTCGGGGACGTTCCGCAAGTAAGTAAAGAAACTCGCGCTTTACTTTCTTGCGGAACGTCCCTGATTCGCGGGGCGCGGAGTCGACCTCTCGCGCGACGCAGCTCGACTCGCGCCCGGCTAGCGTGCGCCCCCTTTGGCGGAGGCACACAGAGATGGGACGCGTATCCGGCAAGGTCGCCCTCGTGACGGGCGGCGCTTCGGGGCTCGGCAGGGCGACCGCGCACGCGCTGGCGCGCGAGGGCGCAAAGGTGGTCGTCGCCGACGTGAACGACGCCGGCGCAAAACAGGTCGCGGGCGAGCTCGGCGGCAGCGCGCTCGCGCTGCGGCTCGACGTCGCGAGCGAGGTCGACTGGCAGCGCGCCATCGCCGAGACCGTGCGCGCGTTCGGCGGACTGCACGTGCTCGTGAACAACGCCGGCATCGTGGTGGTGCGCAGCATCGAGGACACCACGGTGGAGGAGCTGCGCCGCGTGCTCGCGGTCAACGTCGAGGGCGTGTTCCTCGGCTGCAAGCACGCGATCCCGGCGATGAACGCCGCAGGCGGCGGCTCGATCGTGAATCTCTCGTCGACCGCGGGGCTCGTGGGCACGCCGCCGTTCGCCGCGTACAGCGCGAGCAAGGGCGCGGTGCGCTTGCTGACCAAGACCGTGGCCGCGCACTGCCTCGCGCTCGCCTACCCGATCCGCTGCAACTCGATCCACCCCGGCGGCATGGACACGCCGATGGTGCAGAACCTGCCCGGCGCGATCGCCGGCGCCGGGCCGAGCACCGTCGCGGTGCTGGGCAAGATGCAAGGCGGTCCCGGCGGCCAACCCGAGGACATCGCGAACCTCGCGCTCTTCCTCGCGAGCGACGAGGCGAAGCACATCAACGGCGCGGAGATCGCGGTGGATGCGGGGCTGACGGCGACCTGAGGGAGCGCGGCGGCGTCTCCGACCGATGCCGCCGCCCTGCAAGCTTGCGGCTCCCCATTCGTAGGAATGGGCATGCCTGAGCGACGGGGAGCCGCCATGAGACCCTTGAAGTGGAGCCTCGCCTTACTGGTCGGTTACGTCGGCATCGTGATGCTGGCAGAGTCCGCGGTCGCGCTTCTCGGTTCACGCCATGCCGCCCGCGGCCTCGCTCCCGGCGAGGAGTGGCTCGTGCTCGAAACGCGCGACGCCGGGGGTGCGTCCCGGGCGACGGTCGTGGCGGGCGTCGTCATCGACGACCGGTTGTGCGTGGCAGCGAACCACTGGCCGCGCGCGTGGTACGCCCGCGCGCTCGCAAACCCCGACCTGGCCGTAATTCGCACCGGAAGCTCGTCGCCACATCGCGCCGTCGCCGTGGTGGGAGACGAGCGCGAACGCGTCGCGCTGGCGTACCGGCTGCCCTTCGCGGTTCGGCTGCTGACCGGCTTCCCGCCGCGCGCCTTCCTGCGCCTCGACCCGCGCTGAGCGCTGCCGCGCCGGCGCGCGGGGCGGCGGCTCTCGTCACCGCACGCGACGCAGTCCTCGCGATAACGTCGGGCGCTCTTTTACGCGAGGACCCCGATGCCTTCCTTCTCCGCCAAGCGCGCCGCCGAGCGCCCGACCGAGATCGCGCTGCGCGACGGCCGCAGCGCGTTCACTTGGGCCGAGACCGACGACAAGCTGAACCGCGTCGCAAACGCGCTGCACGCCGCAGACCTCGGGCCGAAGCGGCGCATCGCGGTGTTCTCCGAGAACGGCGTCGAGGTCGTGCTCGCGCACATCGGCGGCCTCGTCGCGGGCTGCTCCACCGTGCCCGTGAACTTCCACCTCACCGCGGACGAGGCGGCCTACATCCTCGAGGACTCGCAGGCGAAGGTGCTGTTCGTCGGGCCCGAGAACGCGCGCGCGGGAGTCGAGGCTGCCCGCAAAGCGGGCGTCGCGCGCGTCGTCGGCTGGCGTTGCGAAGGCATCGACGGCGTCGAGCCCTTCGACAAGTTCCTCGCCGCGTCGTCGCCCGCAGCGTGCCGCGAGGACCACGCGCCGCGCCCGAACATGCTCTACACGTCGGGCACGACGGGGCGACCGAAGGGCACCGAGCTGCCGCCCACGATGTTCGCGGCGGGCGCGACGATCGCGGAGCACATCGAGAAGCTCGCGCTGTCGCCGTTCGCGGCGATCGGCGGTCCGCACCTGATCGTGGGCCCGCTCTATCACACCGGCCCGCTCTCGGGCTCGCGCTCGATCGCGGGCGGCACCGCGCTCGTGATCCTCGGCCGCTTCGACGCCGAGGCCGTGCTGCGCTCCATCCACGAGTACAAGTGCGTCTCGAGCGTGATGGTGCCGACGCACTTCGTGCGCCTGCTGCAGCTGCCCGAGGCGGTGAAGGCGAAGTACGACCTAACAAGCTTCAAGCTCGCGACGCACACCGGCGCGAAGTGCCCGGTCGACGTGAAGCGCAAGATGATCGAGTGGTGGGGTCCGATCTTCGTCGACGCCTACGGCGCGACCGAAGTCGGCACGACCTGCACGATCACCAGCCAAGACTGGTTGCGCTTCCCCGGCTCGGTCGGCAAGACCGTTCCGCCATTCAGCCCGCTGATCGTGGACGAGGACGGCAAGGAGCTGCCGCCGAACACCGAGGGCCGGCTCTACTTCGTCGACGCGACGGGCCGCGGCATCGTCTATCCGAACGACCCTGAGAAGTCGAAGTCCGCGCACCTGCGGCCCGGCGTCTTCACGCTCGGCGAAGTCGGCTACGTGAACGAGGAAGGCTTCGTCTTCATCACCGACCGCTTCTCCGACATGGTCGTCTCCGGCGGCGCGAACCTCTACCCCGCCGAAGCGGAGCAAGTCCTCATCAACCACCCCGACGTCGTCGACGTCGCGTGCATCGGCATCCCCCACGCAGAGATGGGCGAGGAGATGATCGGCCTCGCGATCAAGCAGCCCGGCAGCACCGTGACGAGCCAGGAGTTGGTCGCGTGGTGCCGCGAGCGCCTCTCGCACTACAAGTGCCCGAAGCGCATCGAGTTCGTGCCGGACCTCGGTCGCACGGCGGCGGGCAAGATCAACAAGAAGAAGCTGCGCGATCCGTACTGGAAGAATGCGAGTGCTTGAGGCGTAGGCGCTCAGGGTCTGCGCCAGACGAACGCGAAGCTGATCGGGACATCGCGTTGCGAGGCCCAGCTCGGCTTCTGCGCGATCCAGCGCTCGTCGACCACCTGCTCGCGCATCTCTGCGAGCGACCAGCCGGCTGCAAGCGCGCCTCGGACGTGGTCGGAGAACAAGTGCACGTGGGTCGCGATCGCGACCGGCGAGCCCGGCAGCTCCTCGAAGTGCGTGGGCATCCCCGTCTTCATCATGAAGAACGGATGGAAGCCGACAACGACATGCACGCCGTGGGCGCGCGTGAGACGCGCGGACTCGCGGTACAGGGAATCGAGCTCGTCCAGATGCTCGTCCACGAGGACGGTCGTAACGAGGTCGTAGGCAGCGCCGGGCAATCCCGTCGCACTCGCTTCGGCGACCCGCAGGCTCGCGAAAACCCCTCGGCGCTCCGCGTGCTCGAGCATCGCGGGCGTGAGGTCGACCCCGTCGACCGACTTCACTCCTCGCCGTACCAGCCACTCCCCAGTCCGGCCCGTGCCGCAGCCGAGATCGGCAGCGCGCTTCATCTCCGACCAGCGGACCGAAGTCAGCTGATCGAGCAGCCACGTGTCCATGTCCGGCTTGATGGTGGCCTCGTAGGTCGGCGCCCACCGCTCGTATCCGTCGCGCGGCGAAACGGTCGGGTAACCGCGCGTGTCGAACGACGCGAACTTGGGCATGCTGCCGAATCTAGTCGACGCGCCCGTCGCCACGACTCACGAGGAGTCCCCCATGTCCGAGTTGTTCGTCGAGAGGAAAGACCACGTCGCGACGCTCACGCTGAACCGGCCCGATCGCATGAACGCGATCAGCACGAAGATGCTGTCGCTGCTCGGCGACGCGCTGAAGGAGTGCGACGACGACATCGACACGCGCGTGATCGTGCTGACCGGCGCGGGACGCGGCTTCTGCAGCGGCCTCGATCTCAAGGACGCCGCCGCAGGCACGGGCATCGGCGGCAGCGGCACGCTCTCGGCGGGCGGCGGCGCGGCGCACATCAGCTCGCGCGAGATCCCCACCGTCACGCTGCACCGCATCGACACGCCGGTGATCTGCGCGATCAACGGCCCCGCCGCCGGCTACGGCCTCGACCTCGCGCTCGGCTGCGACATGCGCCTGATCGCCGACACCGCGAAGCTGATGCCGGGCTTCGCGAAGCGCGGCGTCGTGCCGGAGAGCGGCGGCACGTGGTACTTGCCGCGCCTGGTCGGCTGGGCGAAGGCGTGCGAGCTCTCGTTCCTCGGCGACGACCTCTCACCCGAGCGCTCGCTCGAGCTCGGCCTCGTCAACGCGATCGTGCCCGCCGCGGACCTGACAGCTCGCGCGCAGGAGTGGGCGCAGAAGATCGCGAACAACGCACCACTCGCGATCAAGTCGATGAAGCGCCTGTTCCGCCACGGCCTCAGCCAGGATTTCGAGTCGCACACGCATCACGTGCTGCTGCAGACGATCCTGCTGTTCCGCTCGAAGGACTTCGCGGAGGGCATCTCGTCGTTCATGCAGAAGCGCGCGCCGAAGTTCGAGGGGCGTTGATGGAGATCCTGTTCGTCTCGGGCGTCTCGCCGATCGCGCGCGACCCCGCCGCGGGGCAGCGTTTCTACCGCGACACGCTCGGGCTCCCGCTGCTCACGAACGCGCAGAACTCCGACTACGTCGCGATGGACGGCTTCGGCGGCGTGAAGCACTTCGGCGTGTGGGCGCTCGCCGACGCGGCGCAGTCGTGCTTCGGCGTGCGCGAGTGGCCCGTCACCGTGCCGATCCCGCAGGCAACGATCGAGCTCGAAGTGCGCAGCCCCGAGGCCGTCGGGGACGCCGCGCGCGAGCTCGAAGCGCGCGGCTACGCGCTGATCCACGGCCAGCGCATCGAGCCGTGGGGCCAGGTGCTCGCGCGCCTGCTCGGTCCCGAAGGCCTGCTGATCGGCCTCAGCTTCACGCCGTGGATGCACCCGCCCGCGTGAATCGCGAGCAGGGCGCGCAGGAGTCGTGGTGATGAACTGGGAAACCCTCGCGAACATCGGCCAGTTCGTCAGCGCGATCGCGGTGCTCATCTCGCTCGCCTACCTCGCGGTGCAGATTCGACAGAACACGCAGACCGTGCGCGCCAACGCGTATCACGGCGCCGCGACGGAGTGGCTCTCGTTCACTGCGCAGCTCTCCGCCGACGCCGAGCTTGCCGAGCTCTATCACGCGGGCCGCTTCGCCCCGAGCACGCTCACGCCGCCGCAGTCGCGCCGCTTCGATCTCGTGCTCGACACGAACCTCGGACTCACGGAGAACGTGTTCCTCCAGTATCGGCTCGGGTTCCTGCCGCAAGCGAACCAGGACCGATTCGCGGCGATCCTGCGGGCGCAGTTCCAGACCGAGGGTGTGCGCGCGTACTGGCAACGGCGGCGCGCGTTCTACACCGCGGACTTCGTCGCTTACATCGAGCGCGAGCTGAAGCTCGTCGCTCCGCCCGCTCCCTAACAGCTCACCCGATCCCGCCGCCCGCCACTTCGAGGTGCGCGCCGGTCGTGAAGCTCGAGGCGTCGCTCGCGAAGTAGAGCGCGGCGCCCACGATCTCCTCCGCCTGCCCGCCGCGCTGCAGGAAGATGTTCTGCTTCGCGCGCGCCTCGAACGCGGGTATGTCCCAGGCCTTCGAGATGTCGGTGAGGAACGGGCCGGGGATGATGCAGTTCACCCGGACCTTGGGCCCGAAGTGGTGCGCGAAGCCGACGGTCATCGCGTTCACGGCCGCCTTCGAGCCGGCGTAGGGAATGATCCCGCCGGTCGGGTGCAGCGAGCCGGTGCTCGAGACGAAGATGATCGAGCCCGAGCCGCGCTCGAACATGTGCTTGCCGAGCACGCTCGTCAGGCGGAACGGGCCCTTCATGTTCACGCCGATCACCTTGTCCCAGAGCGCTTCGGTCACGTCCGCGACGTGCTTGTAGAGCGGCGACATGCCCGCGTTGTTCACGAGCACGTCGACGCGGCCGTAGTGCGCGAGCGCGGTCTCGGCGAGCTTCTCGTTCTGCGTCCAGTCGCTGACGTTGCACGCGACGGGGAGCGCGCGGCGGCCCGTGTCCTTGCGCACCTGCTCGGCGAGCTCCTCGCACGAATCGAGCTTGCGGCTCGCGATCACCACGTCGGCGCCCGCTCTCGCGAAGGCGAGGATCATCTCCTTGCCCATGCCGCGGCTGCCGCCGGTCACGAGCGCCACCTTGCCTGATAAGTCGAAGATCTGATTCGCGTCGCGCATGGAGCCTCCCGGTGAGCGCGGCACGGTACCCCGGACGACCCGCTGCGCGAACCGCGCTTGCCTCCCGCACGAACGCCCGCGTAGGCTGCGCGAATGCGAGGAGGGGAGATGGCGGCGCGATCGTGGAGGCAGTCATTAGGCGCCGCAGCGCTTCTGGCGCTGCTCGGGTGTGCGCGAGCGGAGGTCGCCGTGAGCGTGAAGAGCGGGCCGCCCGAGGGCTACGCGCAGCGCGCGATCGAGATGCTGCTGCCGGGGCTGCAGTTCGGCCCCGATGCTGCTTCGCACACGATTCGCGAGCTGCGCAAGGTCGACGTCGCGGGCTCGCATTTCTCACCCGGCGCGAATCGCTGGGTGGTCCACTACTGCGCCGAGTTCGTTAGCTACGCGAGCGAGGAGCTGCAGCGCCGCTGCGACATGAACGTGCAGCTCTACGAGCTCGACTCGAAGAAGTGGGTGGGCTTCGCGTCGGGCGCCGGCACGCTGTATCGCTGGCAGTTGCTGGAGGAGGCGACGCCGAACGACCCGGCCCCCGAGGCTTCCGCTCCGAATGCAACCGAGTAGCGGCCAGGCGCGCCCGCGGCGCGGAATGCCCGAGTGCGTCGCGAACCGCCACACTCGACGACGCCATGCGCGCGCGTTCCGCTGAGAGCGCGCCCCTTCGCTAAGAGCCTATCCGAAAACCGCCCAGGGTGTTAATGATTGACAAGCCGTGACCCTCCGACTGGCGACCGGGGGTGAAGTGTCTGCACGAGGGAAGGCTCACCGGGGCTGGCGGATTCCCGACGAGCTGTG
>VGRF01000039.1 GCA_016875395.1 Deltaproteobacteria bacterium
GATCCGCCTCGCGCAGGATCTTCACCATCTGCTCTTCCGAAAACCGGCTCTTCTTCACGGGGGGCTTCCTTTCGTCGGGAGCCATTCTCCCAGGAATCAGCTGGGCCGAGAAACCCAGATCAGGTCACACCGACTCCGAGGCATCACCGCGCCGCTGCAAGCGGTCTTGAAGCCACTCCTCGCTACGCCGCTCTTCGCGCGATCGCCTCGAGCCCATCGCTCTCCTCGATCCCCAGCGCCAGATTCATCCCGTTGTAGAAGTTCTCGATCGCGTTCAGCAGCACGAGCTCCGCGATCTCGCGTTCGTCGAAGTGAGCGCGCGTTTCGGCGAAGGTCGCGTCACTCACTTTCTTGGCGAGCGTCGCTTCTTCCACGAACGCGAGGGCGGCACGCTCGCGAGTGGTGAACGCGTGGCTCGCGCGCCACTCGTGGAGCGCGTCGAACTTCGCGATGCCGAGGTGCTCGCGGATGGCGTAGGCGCGCTTGATGTCTTGGCAGAACGCGCAGCCGTTCAGCTGCGCGACGCGCGTGGTCGCCAGCAGGCGCAGCTCACCGGGGAGCTTCGAGCCGAAGCGCTCGAAGAGCTGGAACGCGAGTGAGATGCGCCAGGCGGCGGGCACGCGGTTGTAGACGACCTGTGAGGGCGTGATCGAGCGGCCGAGCATGCGGCGGATCGCGGAGTCGAGCAGCTTGCCCAACAGGCTCGGCGGCTTCTCGATCGGTTCTAGGCGCATCGTGTCTCCTTGTTAGGCGCGCTCAGGCTCGCGAGAGCGCAGCGCGATCACGACGAGGATCGCGCTGGGCAGGTAGATCACGGGGAAGTCTTCGATCAGGTGGAAGGGCGGCAGCGCGCCGGTGAGCACGTCGAACACGTGGATCAAGGCGTGGCCGGCCTGGAAGAGCGCGGACATCGCGGCGAGCGGTGCGCGCCATGCCGGCGTGCGCGCGGCCCAGAGCGCGGCGATGCCGGAGGCGGCGTAGGCGACGCCGACGTCGCGCACGAGGTGCGGGTTGAAGGCGCCCGTCGCGGCGGCGACGCGCGCGAACCACGGCTCGGGCACGAAGAGCATCGTGAGTCCGTTCGCGACGAACGCGACGCCGAGAATCATCAGGGCCCACCACGTCGCCCCGCGCGCGTTCATGCTTCACTCCTTCGCGATGCCGCAGGACCCGCACACACCGAGGGGCGCGTCCGCCGCGAAAGGTTCCGCGGAACCTTTCGCGCCTGCGATTCCCCTCCAAGCAGTGGAGGAGCGGCAGCTCGTGGTGGAGGCGCAGCGCGGCGACGTGCTCGCGATGTCGCAGCTGATGGACGCGCTCGCGCCGTGGATCGCGCGCATCTGCGGCGGGATCGCGCTCGACCACGCCGATGACGCGGCGCAGGAGGCTCTCGTGCAGGTGTTTCGCGATCTCCGGGATCTGCGCGAACCCGCTGCGCTGCGCGGCTGGGCGCGGCGCATCGCGGTGCGCGAAGCAGTGCGTCACGCGCAGCGCGCGCGCAGCGAGGCCGCGCGCGGTGATGACACGAGCGCGCTGGTCTCCGAGGCGCGCGATCCCGGCGTCGCGCCCGACGTGCGCAGCGTGCTCGCGCAGCTCGCGCCCGAGCAGCGCGCGATTCTCGTGCTGCGCGATCTCGAGGGCCTCAGCGAAGACGAAGCTGCCGCGCAGCTCGGCGTCGCGAAGGGCACGGTGAAGTCGCGGCTCTTCCGCGCGCGCGAGGCGTTCGCGAAGCGGTGGGCGGAATGAGCGCCGAGGCGGAGCGACGCTGGCCGAGCGCGCGCGTTGGGAATGTCGCGCGGCTGCGCGCGATCGCTGCGGCGCGCCCGCATCTCGCGTACCGCGAGCGCGTGATCGACGCGCCCTTCGACGTGGTGTGGTCCGTGTTCGGCGATCTCGAGAACGGCGTGCCGCAGTTCGACACGTACGTGCGCTGGCTCCGCATCGAGTCGCGCGAAGGAGAACGCCTCACTCTGCGCTCGAACGCGCCCGTGATCGGCCCCGCGATGAAGTTCGAGGCGATCTACCGCGAGGGTTGGTGCGTGATGCGCTCGTTCGAGGGGGAGGTGGGGATGGCCGCGGATGCACTCGACGCGGGGCGCACGCGCGTCGCGCACGTCGAGGGCTCGCGCTGGCTCTGCGCGCTCGGGCGCTGGTGGTTCATGCGCACGATGGCCCGCGAGCTCGAGACGCTCGCGCGGCTGTGCGAGGCGCGACGTTGAGCGCTAGCGGCAGGAACCTGCCGAATCGCAGGTTCTGCGTCAGACGCCAGCACCGCGATTCCCTCGAGATCAGCAACTTGCGCGCCGAGCTGCGAGATAATCGCCAACTCAGCGTCAGACGCCGAGTTGGCGATTCTCTCCGGGAACGCCCACGTCTGCGCGAGAGTCGGGCTCCCCAGAGGAGCCGCCGATGTTCGAGCGCAGCGATCCGTCCCGCATCGATCTGACGCAGCCGATTCGCACGGTCTCGTTCGAGAATCCGAGCGGCGCGAAGGGCGCGGCGGCGACTGCGCACGGCGGAAGAAAGGGCGCGCCGTCGCGCATGATCGCGCCGGGCGAGCGCGTCGTGCTCGCGGACTTCGCGGGCCCCGGCTGCGTGCGGCACTTCTGGCTCACGCTGCCACCGATGCCGCCGCACGAGATGCGCGCGCCGATTCTCGAGATCTACTACGACGGCGCGCGCGAGCCGTCGGTGAGCGTGCCGGTGCTCGACTTTTTCGGCTGTCCGCTCGGCCGGCCCGTCGCGTTCGCATCGCTGTGGAACGCGACGCAGGAGGCGCGCGGCTTCAACTCGTGGCTGCCGCTCCCGTTCCGCCGCGCACTCCGCGTCGAGCTCGTGAACGCGAGCGCGCGCCGCTTCCCGCTCTACTACCAGCTCTCCCTAACAACCGGAGAGGTCGCGCCGGACGTGGGCCTCTTGCACGCGACGTTCCGCCGCGAGAACCCGACGCAGCTGAAGCGCGACTTCCACATCGCCGAGGGCCTGCGCGGCCCCGGTCGCTTCTTCGGCTGCAACGTCGGCATCCGCGTGCTGCCGGACGAAGGCTTCAGCTGGTACGGCGAGGGCGAGGTGAAGATGTTCCTCGATGGCGACCGCGAGCACCCGACGTGGTGCGGCACCGGGCTCGAGGATTACGTCGGCAGCGCGTGGGGCATGGGCGCGCACGCGACGCCGCTGCAGGGCGCGCCCCTGATCACACAGGCGCAGGGCGCGCCGATGCCGGAGTTCGTCTCGTTCTACCGCTGGCACGACCCCGACCCGATTTGCTTCGCGCGCGAGCTGCGCGTCACGCTCCAGCAGATCGGCGCCGTCGCGGTTCCGCGCGGGCAGACCGCGCTGCGCGAGCGCCTCGAACGCGAGGGCCGCGCCGCGGGTGGCGGCTTCTTTCCGCTGCGCGGCGCGCTCGAGGCGTTCGGCATCTGCGAGCGCCAAGACGACGTGTGCGCCACCGCGTTCCTCTACCTGCGCGATGCGCAGGAAGTGCCGCGCATCGACGCGCGAGCTGCGTGTGCGGATCTCGCTCGTAGGAGTTGGGAGGTCGCCAGTCCTTTCGAAGCGATGCTCGGGGCACTCACGCCCTGAGGAGACTCACCATGCGCGTCGCATGTCTGCTGATCAGCTTCGTCGTCACGTGGATCGCAGGAGAGGTATGCGCAGAAGCCCACGCGGGCTTCACGCAGAGCGCCCTCCGAATCCCACTCGCGACGGGCGGAACGCGTGTGACGCAGCTGTTCCTCTGGTACCCGACCACGGCACCACCTCAGGCGCACGACTATGGCGGGCAAGCCGGAGTGGTCGCGCCGAACGCACCGATCGCACCCGGCGCGCATCCGCTCCTGCTGTTCTCGCACGGTTATCTCGGAGCGGGAGACCAGAGCATCTTCCTCACCGAGGCCCTCGCGCGTGCGGGATACGTCGTCGCCGCGATCGATCACGCCGATGCTTCGCGGAGCTCTGGGCGACGGGAGCCCCCGAGCTTCGCGAACCCGGCGAGCTGGGATGATGCGAAGTTCCGCGACCGCGCGAACGACTTGCGTTTCCTCCTCGATCATCTGCTGGATCGCGCGCGCGACTCGCGGGATCCACTCGGCGCGCGAATCGACCCCGACCGAGTCGGCGCGGTCGGCCACTCGCTCGGTGGCTACACCTTGTTAGGGGTCGGCGGCGCCAGAGCGAGCTGGCGAGACGATCGCGTGCGCGCCCTCGCGCTGCTCTCGCCCTATGTCGCGCCGTTCGCAGGCCGCAAGTCGCTCGGCGTTCGAGCGCCGGTGATGCTTCAAGGCGGCACGCTCGACGTGTTCATCACGCCGTCGCTTCCGCACATCTACCGCCAGCTTTCCGCGCCGAAGTACTTCGCGACGCTGCGCGGCGAGAATCACTTCGGGTGGACGAACCTCGCCTGCCTCGGCCGCACCACGGTCGACTGCGCTCGGAGCGGAAACCCGCGCGAGATCGTCGCCCTCACGAGCGCGTTCTTCGATCGGCACTTGCGCGCGAAGCGCGCACCGCGACTCAACGAGAAGGGCAGCCTCGCGAGCTACCGAGCGAAGGTCCTTTAGCTCGTAGGCGCTGCGCGTCTCATCGCATCCGCCCGCAGCTCGCCCTTCGCGACTTTGCCGCCCGACGCGCGCGGCAGCGCACCCAGCACCACGAGGCGCTCGGGCCACCACTCGCGCGAGGTGCCGCGCGCCTCGAGGTGCTTCGTCAAATCCTCGAGCGTGAGCGACTCCCCTGCGCGCAGCTCGGCGTACACGCACACGCGCTCGCCGAACACCGCGTCGGGCCACGCGACCGCTGCGGCGAGCGCGATGGCGGGATGACTCGACACGGCGTCCTCGACCGCGGGGCCGCTGATGTTCTTGCCGCCGCGGATGATGAAGTCCGCGGTGCGGCCGACGATCGAGAAGTATCCGTCCGCGTCGAGCCGCGCGACGTCGCCCGTGAGCATCCAGCCGTCGCGCGTGTAGAGCTTCGCGTTCGCGGCGACGTCGTCGTAATAACCGCGGCACGCGAGCGGCCCGCGGCACGCGGGGATGCCGTGGCCGCTCGCGGTCACGTCTTCACCGGCGTCGTTGCACAGGCGCACGCGCATCGAGTCGATCAGGCGGCCTGCGGTCGTGAGGCGCTTCTCCTGCGAATCCCGCGTGGTCGTGCGCGAGAGCGCGCCCGTCTCGTTCGAGCCGTAGAACTGGAGCACGAGCGAGCCCGTGCGCTGCTCCCACTCGAGCGCGCGTTCATAGGGCACGGCCTCGCCGCCGGTGTAGAGCGCGCGCAGCGAGGAGAGGTCGGTGCGATCGAGCGCCGGCGAGTTCAGCATCATGATGAACTGCGTCGAGACCGCGGCGAGGACCGTCACGCGGTGGCGCTCGATCGCAGCGAGCGCGGCTTCGGGCGTGAACTTCTCGAGCACGACGCAGGGCGCGCCGAGCGCGGTGGGCGTGAAGTGCGCGGTCCAGAGGCCGAAGCCGAACGGCGCGGGCAGCACGGAAAAGAACACGTCGCGCGGCGTCATCTCGCCGGATTCGACGGCGAGCTCGTGGAAGTGGAACCAGCGCGCCTGGTGGTGGGTCACGCACTTCGGAAGGCCGGTGGTGCCAGACGTCGAGTTGAGCAGGAACAGGTCCTCGGCGCCGAGCCGCCGCGACGCGAGGTCCGCGGCGCTCACGCTTGTGCGAGGCGCGGCGGCATAACAAGTATCGCCCGCATCGAGCTGCGCCTCCGCGACGACGTGCTCGCGCAGCGGCAGCCCGGAGTCGCGCAGCTCGGCGAACAGCGCGCGAAGATCGAGCTCGCGCATCGACGCGCGCGACACGAGCGCTGCGGCACCGCTCTTCGCGACGAGGTGCCGAATCTCCTCGCGCCCCGCGCGCGGGCCGATGCCCATCACGACGAGCCCGGCCTTCTCACAGCCTACGAACGCGACGTGCACGCCCGGCCCATCCGGGAGCACCACCGCGACGCGCTCGCCAGGTGTTAGGCCGAGCGCCGCGAGGTGCTCCGCGAAGCGATCGCTGCGCTCCGCGTACTCGCGCCAAGTGAGCGAGCCCGCGTCGCCGAGGAACGCCGGTGCATCGGGCTGCGTGCGGGCGAGAGCGTCGATGCGCGTGGCGAGCGTCTGCATGAGGCGCGGGAGAGTTGCATAACTCCAGCGCCGCTGACTTACGCAAGAACGTCCCCAACTCCGAGTTACGCAATTCGCGCCTATGCCAGAATGCGCGCTCTCGGAGGCGCCATGCACGATCTTGCCGCTTTGCTCGATGCCGCGAAGAAACTGAACTCCGACGTGACGGCGCTACGGCGCGCGATTCACGCGGAGCCCGAGCTCGGGCTCGAGAACACCGCGACGCGCGCGAAGCTGCTCGCGTCGCTCGCGGGCCTGCCGCTCGAGATCGCGCAGCACGCGAAGTCGTCGGGCGTGGTGGCGACGCTGCGCGGCGCGAAGCCGGGCCGGCGCATCTTGTTACGGGCCGACACCGACGCGCTGCCGATGCCTGAGGACAACGACCTGCCGTTTCGCTCGCAGCGCCCGAACACGATGCACGCCTGCGGCCACGACGCGCACACCGCCATGCTCGCCGGCGCCGCGCGCCTGCTCGCGGCGCAGCGCCACGCCTTCGAGGGCGAGGTCGTGTTCATGTTCCAGCCCGGCGAAGAGGGCTACGCCGGCGCGAAGGTGATGCTCGACGAGGGCATGCCCGAAACCGACGGCGCGTTCGCCATCCACATCACGCCGCTGATTCCGAGCGGCATGATCGGCACGCGCTCCGGCGCGCTGCTCGCCTCCGCGGACTTCTTCACGATCACGATGAAGGGGAAGGGCGGGCACGGCTCGATGCCGCACGACTGCCGAGACCCGATTCCGGCCGCGGGCGAGTTCGCGACCGCGATTCAGACGTTCGTGACGCGCGAGATTCCCGTCTCCGATCCCGTCGTGATCACCGTGACGCGCATCGTGGGCGGCACGACCACGAACGTGATTCCGGAGACGGTGGAGCTGCAGGGCACGATCCGCGCGCTCTCGGAGCGCTCGCGCGCGAAGGCGCACGCGGGCCTCGAGCGCGTGGCGAAAGGCATCGCGGCGGCGCACGGCGTCGAGGCGATCGTGCAGCTGAACGCGGGCTACCCCGTCACGGTCAACGACGCGAAGTTCGAGGACTTCTCGCGCGGCGTGGCGCGCGACTTGTTGGGCGAACGCGGCGTGATCGAGTTCGACGCGCCGGTGATGGGCGCCGAGGACTTCTCGTACGTGCTTCAGCGCACGCCGGGCTCGATGGTGTTCCTCGGCCTGCGCCCGCAAGATCCATCGCTCGCCGCGCCGTGCCATTCGAACCGCATGCAGATCGACGAAGACGGCATGGCCTTCGGCGTGGCGCTGCACGCCGCCGTCGCGCTGCGCTTCCTCGGCGGCGCTCCGCTGTGATTCGCGCGCGCCTGCTGCTCGCGGGCGCAATTTTGCTCGCACTCGCGGGCGTCGTCCTCGCGCTCGGCCGCGGCGTGTTCGGCGAGCACGTGGGCGCCGGCGAGATCGCGGGCGCAGCGCTGCCCGCCGAGGTCGTTGCGGGCCGCGCCGCGGAGCAGCGCGGCGCGATCGAGCGCCTGTTCGCACCGGCACCGCCAGACGCCGAGGCGTCGCCGAAGCAGGAGCAGTACGGCGGTGATCTCGGCGGCGTGAGCGCGGATCCTGCCGCGCTGCCGGAGAAGTCGATCCTGTTCGGCGATCTGCACGTTCACACCGCCGTCTCGATGGACGCGTTCCTGATGAGCCTGCCGATCGCGGGCGGCGAGGGCGCGCATCCGGCGGCCGATGCCTGCGACTTCGCGCGCTACTGCTCGGCGCTCGACTTCTGGTCGCTGAACGACCACGCGGAGGCGATCACGCCGCAGCTTTGGCAGGAGAGCGTCGAGTCGATCCGCCAGTGCAACGCGGTGGCGAGCGACCCCAACAACCCCGACGTCGTGAGCTATCTCGGCTGGGAGTGGACGCAGGTCGGCGCGACGCCGGAGACGCACTGGGGCCATCGCAACGTGATCCTGCGCGACCTCGCGGACGACGCGATTCCCGCGCGCCCGATCGCCGCGGCGAGCAACCGCGTCGGCGGGATCGGCAGCGCGAACGTGTTCGCTCGCGGCGCGCTCGTGGCTTCGCGCGTGCACGATGGCGCGGCGCACGACTTCGCGCGCAAGATCACGGAGCTGCAAGACACGCCGCGCTGCGCCGAGGGCGTCGCCACCCGAGAGCTGCCGCGCGACTGCATGGAGAGCGCCGCGACGCCGGGCGAGCTGATGGCGAAGCTGCGCGAGTGGGAGAGCGCGGCGCTCGTGATTCCGCATGGCACGGCGTGGGGCTGGACGGCGTCGCCGCTCGCGACGTGGGAGACGCAGCTTGGTGACGATGCGCACGACGAGCAGCAGCGCTTGATCGAGGTGTACAGCGGCCACGGCAACTCCGAGGAGTACCGCGCGTGGCGCCCGCTCGTGCGCGATGCGAACGGCGAGCCTGCGTGTCCGCTCCCGACGAAGGACTACGTGCCGCTGTGTTGGCGCGCGGGCGAGATCATCGAGCAGCGCTGCCTGACGAACGGGGCTGAGGCGAAGGAGTGCGCGGAGCGCGCGGAGCTCGCGCGCGCCGAGTACGCGAAGGCCTCCGGCGGCGCAGCGGAGCGCGGCACGGCGGACGCGACCGTGCCGCTCGCGGGCGGCGCCGACTGGCGCGATGCTGGGCAGTGCCGGGACTGCTTCCTGCCCGCGCTGCAGCTGCGCCCGCTGCTCAGCGTGCAGGTCGCGCTCGCGCTCACGAGCTTCCGCGACCCTAACAAGCCGTGGCGCTACCGCTTCGGCTTCATCGCCGCGAGCGACGTGCACAGCGCGAGGCCCGGCACGGGCTACAAGGAGTTCGCGCGCCAGCGCATGGTCGACGGCCAGCTCGATGGCCTCGCGCGCGACGCGTGGACCGCGCCCGCGAGGCTGCCCGATCGTGCGGTCGCAGCGAGTCAGGCGAAGCCACGCGGCCTGTTCGATCTGGGCGAGGGCCCGCCCGACGACCGCACCGGCAGCATGCTCTTCACCGGCGGGCTCGTTGCCGCGCACTCCGCCTCGCGCGAACGCGGCGCGATCTGGGACGCGATGCAGCGGCGCGAGGTGTACGGGACGAGCGGCCAGCGCACGCTGCTCTGGTTCGATCTCGTGAACGCGCCCGGCGGCGCCGTGTTGCCGATGGGCAGCGAGACGCAGCTGCGCTTCGCGCCGCACTTCCGCGTGCGCGCGATCGGCTCGCCGAAGCAAGCGCCGGGCTGCCCGGACTTCGCTGCGAGCGGGCTGCCCGCCGAGCGCCTCCGGCGACTCTGTCTCGGCGAGTGCTTCAACCCCACCGGCGAGCGCCATCTCGTGACGCGCATCGAGGTCGTGCGCATTCGCCCCCAACAAGTTGCCGGCGAGCCCGTCGACGACCTGATCGAGGATCCGTGGCGCGTGTTCCAGTGCGAGCCGAGCGCCGCCGGCTGCACGGTCGAGTTCGCGGACGACGAGTTCGCCGTGCGCGCACGCGACGCGGTTTATTACGTGCGCGCGATCGAGGAGCCGACTCCCGCAGTGAACGGCGCCGGCCTCGCGTGCACGCGCGACGCGAAGGGCGAGTGCATCGCGATCGAAGCGGCGCCCAAGGGCGCCGAGGACGATCGCCTCGCGCTCGTCGAGGAGCGCGCGTGGTCGAGCCCGATCTACGTCGACTACGTCGCCGCGAGCGCGAGCGAGGAAGCTGCGGCGCCGCCCGGGTCCACGAGCTCAGCGGACGCCGCACCGCGCGCGCGCACCGCACCCACAGAAGAAGACACGGGCTGGAGCGAGCCCGCGTTCGAGAACTGACCCCCGATCATTCCGGCCGGGCCAAAATGTCCGCCCCACTCGACTCGAGGAGGTTCGATGTCCGATCACGGCCTGATTGCCCCGGTTCTCGTGCTCGTCGCGTGGACGTGCGTGATGTGGTTCTGGATGTACGCGACGCGAGTTCCTGCGATGCGCAAAGCGAACATCGACATGGAGGAGCTGCGGCGAACGGGCGCGCCGCTCGTGCTGCCCGCCGAGGTCGCGCGCGTCGCCGACAACTACAACCACCTGCACGAGCAGCCGACGATCTTCTATGCGCTCGCGCTCGCCGCGCAGCTCGCGGGCGCCGCCGACGTCACGAACGTCGCGCTCGCGTGGGCTTACGTCGCACTGCGCGTCGTGCACTCGTTCGTACAGGCCACGCAGAACCTGATCCCGCTGCGCTTCGCCGTGTTCGCGCTGGCGTCGTTCACGCTGATGGCGCTGCTGGTGCGGACGCTCGCGGCGGTGCTGTGAAGAACGAAGAATCGAGGGGTCAGCGTCAGACGCTCGCCCCTCGATTCCTCGGAGTCGCGGAGTTGCGCAGGAAGTTGCGAGAGAATCGGCAACTCGGCGTCAGACGCCTTCTCCTCGATTCCGGCTTGGGAGGCTCTCCATGACCAACCCCGACACCCGCCCGCTCGGCGACGTTGCGAACAGGCTGCTCTTCGAGAACGAGCTCGTGCGCGTTTGGGAGATGAACCTCGCGCCCGGCGAGCGCAGCGACCGGCATCGGCACGAGCTGCCGTACTTGCTGTGCATCCTCGAGGGCTCGCGCATCGACGCCGAGGTCGCGGGGCGAGGCAACGTGGAGATCCCGGTCCAGCCCGGCGCCGTGTTCTTCGTTCCCCCCGGCGCGACCGAGACCGCCGTCAACAACAGCCGCGATCACTTTCGTGAGATCCTGATCGAGCTGAAGCAGCCGGCCACGGCGCCCGTGAAGCTCGCGGTCGCGAACGCACCCCGCTGAAAGGAGCCCCCATGCGCATCACCGAAGACGGTCCGAGGACGCTCAGCGCCGAAGCCGCGTGGACGCTGTGTAAAGCGACGATCGACAAGGCGAACGAGCTCGGCCTGAACATGGTCGTCGCCGTGTGCGATCCCGGCGGCAACCTGCTCGCGTTGTTACGGAGCCCGCGCGCCTTCCTCGTCTCGATCGGCGTCGCGCAGGACAAGGCGTTCACCTGCGCCCAGTTCGCGTGCATGCCCACCGACAAGGTGAACGAGATGATCACGCGCAGCGGCGAGACCGTGCGCCTCGGCGTGATGGTGCGCCCGCGCATGGTCACCTTCGGCGGCGGCGTGCCGGTGATCGTGGACGGCGCGCCCGTCGCCGCGCTGGGTGTCTCGGGCGGATCCGAAGCCGACGACCTCGCGTGTGTGCGCGCAGGGCTCGCGGCGATCGGAGCGGACACGAGCGTAGGGGCGGAGACGGAGTAGGGAGCACAAGAAATGGATCAGTTTGAGACGACGAAGAGCGGCGTGAAAGTCGCGAAGGACTTCCGCTCGAACCTCATCATCGATCGTTATGCCCCTGCCTTTGCTCAGATGCGCGCGAGCAAACGCGAAGACATGAGGAGCGAGAACAGCGAGGATGCATTGACCTGAAACGTCTTTCGCTCGCTTCGCCAGCTGAACCCCCAGAGTTGGGTTCGTGATCTTGCTGGCCTTTGCAGCCCGAGCATTTCGCTCGATGCATTCGAGGGCGCTTCAGTCCGCCTCTGGCAGCAAGTCCGTCCACCTCTCGCTCTTCTCGCGGGAGGAGACGAAGGGCCTTCGGAGGTTGACGTTGTGATCGAGTCGGAGAACTGGGTCTGGTTCGTCGAAGCAAAGTTCAAGAGCGACATCTCGAAGCGGACGACAACGCGAGAGACGCGTGACCAGATTCTCCGGAATCTCGACGTCGGATCGAACTATGCGGGAGTGCGTCCTTTCCATTTCACACTGCTTCTTACCGATACGGGCCGGAGTAAGCTCGGTGTCGACAAGGTTCGCGAGTATCAGGATCTGAATCGTGTCCGGCGGCTGTTGCCGCATCGAGCTGATCAAGCCAGAAACCTTGCATCGGTGACCCTTCTCGAGTGGCGATCTATCGGGGCGCTTCTCGAGCGCGCCTCGCAGGCGGAGGATCCGTACGAGAAGCTCGTCTCGACGCGGGCGCTCGAGTGGATGCGCAAGAAGGGCCTCGCCTAGCTCCGCCTCACGTCCCGCCGGTCACCATCAGCACCGTGCCCGTAACAAATGAGCTCGCGCGGCTCGCGAGGTAGACGACGCTGCCGGCGATCTCGTCCGGGTCGGCGATGCGCTTCTGCAGCGAGAGGTTCGCGCTGCCTTCGAGGAAGCCGGGCGTCTGCGCGGCGCCCTTCATCATGTCCGTCATGAACGAGCCCGGCGCGAGCGCGTTTACGCGGATTCCCTGCGCGGCCCACTCGGCGGCCATCACGCGCGTGAGGTTCACGAGCGCGGCTTTGCCCGAGGTGTAGGCCGACATCGCGGGGATGTAGATGAACGCGCCCACGGTGACGACGTTGATGATCGAGCCTCCGACGTTCGCAGCCATGATCGGCGCAACGAGCTGCGCGAGGCGCAGCGGACCCTTCACGTTCACCGCGTGCAGCTTGTCCCAATACTCCTGCGTCATCTGCGCGACGGGCGTCGGCACGGGATTGATGCCAGCGTTGTTCACGAGCACGTCGATGCGGCCGAAGCGTGCGCGCACGCGCTCGACGAGCGCGGGCAGCTCCTCCCAGCTCGCGACGTGGCCCGGCGCTGCGAACGCCTCGCGCCCGCTCGCGGCGCTGATCTCTTGCGCCGCGCGTTCGCACGCCTCGGGCTTGCGGCCGTTCACCGCCACGTTCGCACCCGCGCGCGCGAGGCCCTCCGCCGCGGCGCGCCCGAGCCCGCGCGTCGCGCCTGTCACGAGCGCGACTTTTCCGGTGAGATCGAAGACGTCCAGCATGTGCACTCCTTGCCGCGAGATCGCGAAGCGGCGGATGCTATGTGCGATGGACGACGCGCGCGCGAGCGAAGTGCAGGAAGAGATCTGCGCCGCGCTCGCATCGCGCGGCTTCGCGATCGCGCAGGTCTTTCTCTCGCGCGAGGAAGTGCTCGCGCTGCGTGAAGGCGGCGAGCGCCGCCGCGCAGCGGGCGAGTTTCACGCGGCGCGTATCGGCCGCGGAGCGAGCGCGCAGCGCGAGGCCGCGGTTCGCGGCGACGAGATCTGCTGGCTGGATGCCGCGAGCGCGACGGCGCCGGAGCGCGCGCTGCTCGCGCTCCTCGATGCGCTGCGCCTCGCGCTGAACCGCGAGCTCTTCCTCGGTCTCGCGGAGCTGGAGGCGCACTTCGCTCGTTATGCCCCTGGCGCCGGCTACGCGCGCCATCTCGATCGCTTCCGCGACGACGACGCGCGCGCGATCTCGCTCGTGCTCTACCTGAACGACGCTTGGCGCGACGAGGACGGCGGCGCGCTGCGCATCTTCGCGAGTGCGGGCGCACAGGAGCCCGCGTGCGAAGTGCTTCCGCGCGGCGGCACGCTCGTCGCGATGCGCAGCGACGCGATCGCGCACGAAGTCGCGCCGGCGCGCGCGGAGCGCTGGAGCATCGCGGGCTGGCTGCGCAGGCGCGAAGTCGCGCGATAGCCTGCGCGCCCTCGGAGGCAGACATGGCGCGCGTGCTCGCGTTCTCAGGCAGTGGCCGCGGCGATTCGTTCAACAAGAAGCTGCTCGCGCTCGCAGCGCGCGGCGCGAGCGAAGCGGGAGCGTCCGTAACAACCATCGAGCTGCGCGACTTCGCGCTGCCGCTCTACGACGGCGACCTCGAAACGCGCGAGTACCCCGCCGGCGCCGCGCAGCTGCGCGAGCTGCTCGCCGCGCACGATGCGCTGCTGCTCGCGTGTCCCGAGTACAACGGCGGGATTGCGCCCTTGCTCAAGAACACGCTTGACTGGATGACGCGTGCGCCGGGCGGGAAGGCCGACCCGCGCGTGTTCGCGGGGAGGACCGCCGCAATCTGCTCGGCCGCTGCGGGTCCCTTCGGCGGAATGCGCGGTCTGCGCTGGGCGCGCGAGCTGCTGACCAACCTGGGCGTGCTCGTGCTGCCCGATCAGGTCACCGTGGGCAGCGCGTTCAAGGCGTTCGACGCGAACGGCGAGCTGGTCGAGGAGTGGCAGCGCAAGGCAGCGGCCGCCCTCGGCGCGGATCTCGCGAAGCTCGCGGATGCGCGCGGCGTGAAGTGACGGGGCGCCCGCGAGAGTGTGGCGCTCGATGACGAGGTGAGTGTTGCGTGGAGTGCAGTGCGTCGGAGGTGCGATCCGCGTCGTCGAGGCGCCTGCGCCACGCGGCGACGGGGTGCGCGTGCGCATTCGCAGCGCGGGCATCTGCGGATCGGACTTGCACTTGATCTCGCCCGCGAGCCCGATCGGGCAGCCCACGAGGCTTCATCGCGTTCGTGCTCGCGCTGCTGGCGCTCGACCTCGGCGTCTTCCATCGCAAAGCGCACGCGGTCACGGTGAAGGAAGCGGCGATCTGGAGCGCGATCTGGGTGACGCTCGCGCTCGCGTTCAACGCGCTCGTCGTGCATTGGTTCGGCGCCGAGCGCGGCCTCGAGTTCTTGACGGGCTACCTGATCGAGAAGGCGCTCGCGGTCGACAACATCTTCGTCTTCTACGCGATCTTCGCGTACTTCGCGGTGCCCGCGGTGTATCAGCACCGCGTGCTGTTCTGGGGCGTGCTCGGCGCGCTCGAGATGCGCGCGATCTTCATCTTCGCCGGCGCGGCGCTGATCTCGCAGTTCCACTGGGTGATGTACGTGTTCGGCGCGATCCTCGTGATCACCGCGATCAAGCTCTTCACGATGCCCGATGACGGCATCCACCCCGAGCGCAATCCCGTCTACAAGCTGATGCGCCGCATCCTGCCTGCGGTGAACGAGTATCACGGCGCGCGCTTCACGATCGTGCAGCAGGGCAAGCGCTACGCGACGCCACTGCTCGTCGTGCTGCTCCTGATCGAGTGGACCGACCTCGTGTTCGCGGTCGACTCGATTTCGGCGATCTTCGCGATCACGAGCGATCCCTTCATCGTCTTCACCTCGAACATCTTCGCGATCCTCGGCCTGCGCTCGCTGTTCTTCATGCTGCAAGGCGTGATCGGCAAGTTCCATTTGCTGAAGCCCGCGCTCGCCGCGGTGCTGCTCTTCCTCGGCGGCAAGATGCTCTTGATCGACGTCGTGAAGCTGCCGATCGCGGTCTCTCTCGGCGTCGTGGCGGCTTTGATCGCGACCGGCGTGATCGCTTCGCTCGCGCTTCCACCGCGCGCACCGGCTGCCGCGGATCGGTAACGTCGCGGCCACTGCAGGAGAATCGCGTTGCGCTCACTCCCTCAACTCTTCGCGAACAATCGCGCCTGGGCTGAAGGCATGCGGCGCCAGGACCCCGAGTTCTTCACCAAGCTCGCGCGGCAACAGACGCCCGAGTACCTGTGGATCGGCTGCTCCGACAGCCGAGTGCCGGCCAATCAGATCATCGGCCTCTTGCCCGGCGACGTGTTCGTGCACCGCAACGTGGCGAACGTGGTCGTGCACACGGACCTCAACTGCCTCTCGGTGCTGCAGTTCGCGATCGACGTCCTGAAGGTGAAGCACGTGATCGTGTGCGGTCATTATGGGTGCGGCGGCGTGGGCGCGGCGCTTCGGCGCCAGCGCCACGGGCTCGTCGACAACTGGCTCGGTCACGTGCACGACGTCGCCGTGAAGCATCAGGCCCAGCTCGCCGCGCACGCGGACGATGCGCAGCGCCACGCGCGGCTGTGCGAGCTCAACGTGATCGAGCAGGTCGTGAACGTGAGCGAGACGACGGTGGTGCGCGACGCCTGGGCGCGCGGCCAGGCGCTCTCGCTGCACGGCTGGATCTACGGGATCCAGGACGGCCTGCTGCGCGACTTGAAGATGACGGTCGAACGACCCGACGAGGTGAGCGCGCTTCACGTCGCCGCGATCGCGAACCCGTAACCAGCGAGGAGCACGCGATGCAGGATCTCCCGCACACGTACTCGGTCAGCGCGCAGTCGAAACCCGAGGGCGACGTGACGCTCGCGTCGGCGGGCCTCGCCGCGATCGCGTCCGCCGCGCCCATCGAGTTCGGCGGCCCCGGTGATCGCTGGTCGCCCGAGACGCTGCTGGTCGCCGCGGTCGCGGACTGCTTCACGCTCTCGTTCCGCGCCGTCGCCGCGGCCTCGAAGCTCGCGTGGATTTCGCTCGACGTGAGCGCGAGCGGAGTCCTCGACAAGGTCGAGCGCGCTACGCGCTTCACGCGCGTCGAGGTGCGCGCTGCGCTGCGCGTGCATGCCGGCGTCGACCCCGCGCGCGCTCAACGCTTGCTCGAGCGCGCCGAGCAGATCTGCTTCATCAGCAACTCGCTCGTGTGCCCGCGGCACCTCGAAGCGAGCGTGGACGTGGTCGCGTAGCCGCGATCTCCCTGCTCCCTCCGGGGAAATCGTCCCTTCGGCGTCTGACGCTCAGTTTACGAAAATTCGTAAGGTCGGCGTCAGACGCCATTCTTACGGCGCTTGGCATCCCGCTCAGCGCGCTTCGCCGCTCCAGCGCGCGAGCACTTGGCGGTCGCCGTCGAGCGGCGCTTCGGCGAGCTCGCAGCGCGGCCCCAACAACATCGTCGCGCGCCGGCCGGGCTCGAAGTACGTCCAGCGCGGCAAGCTCTCGTGGCTCGGGTCGCCCGTGCGCGCGAAATGGATCCACGCGTTCTGGATTTGGCGCGTGAAGCGCGGCGCGGCGGGGCCGATGCCGGTGAGGCCGCGCGCGAGCGGATGCCGGCCGGTGCCGAACACGAACGGCAGCTCGATCGCGTGGCAAGCGCCGATCGTTCGCGGCGCAGCGGCCGCGCGCCAGTTCACGACGTAGGTGTGCACCGTGCCGCCCGCCGCGTGGTGCGCCTCGGCGAGCCGCGCGGCCGGGCGCACGAACGTGCGCGCGCTCTGGAACGAGTGCCACACGTCGCGGGGCCCGCAGTCGGCACCGCGCTCGGCGAGCGCGTCGCGGAACTCCTTCGCCGCGCGCTTCGGCGTGGGCGCGTGCGAGTAGAGCTCCGGCAGCGCATCGCGGAAGCGCGCTTCGAGGTCGTCCTGCTCGAAGCGCCCGAGGCCCGTGTCGACGACCGCGAACATCTTCCACTCTTCGGAGGTGACGCCCGTCATCAGGTCGATGCGTGAGGTCGCGCCGCGGCGGATCGCGTCGAGCGGCGGCTCCGGGATCAGGTCGCCGTCGACCGCGGGCAGAAACGCCATCAGCTCGCTCGTCGACGCGCGCGCGGCGATCACGTCGCGCTGCGCGCGCAGAATCGTGTCGAACGGGAGCTCGGCGAGCGCCTCGAGCGAGGGTCCGCCGAGCGCGGTGAGAAAGCGCAGCGCGACGCCGCGCGCGTCTTGCTGCGAAATCACGTGGTCGCACGCGCCGCTCTGCGCGATCGCGCGGCGGAACAGCTTGCGCGCGCGCGGCGCGCCGAGCAGCGCGCCCACGGACATACCGCCCGCGCTCTGGCCGAACACCGTGACGCACGCGGGATCGCCGCCGAAGCGCGCGATGTTGTCGCGCACCCACTCGAGCGCGGCGATCTGATCGCGCAGGCCGAGGTTCGTGCTCTCGCGCAGCGCCCCGCCGACACCGAGACCGAGCTGCGCGAAGCCGAGCGCGCCGAGTCGATAGTTGATCGTGACGACCACGACGTCGCCGCGCGTCGCGAGGTCTTCGCCGTTGTAGATCGGCGTCGCGCCGGAGGCGATCAGGAACGCGCCGCCGTGGATCCACACCAGCACCGGGCGCCGCTGCGCGTCGCAAGCGGGCGTCCACACGTTGAGGGTGAGGCAGTCTTCGCCGGCCGTGCGACCTGCGGCGTTGATGAATGAGAAGAAGGGCAGCGAAGTCTGCGGCGCTGCGGGTCCGTAAGACGCTGCGTCGCGCACTCCGCCCCACGGCTCGGGCGGCTGAGGCGGGAGGAAACGGCGCGCACCTCTCAGGGACGCAGCGAACGGAATGCCGAGAAACGAGAGCACGTCGCCGGCAGGTCGGCCTCGCACTTTCCCCGCGTTGGTTTCGACGACTGCGTCCAGCGCTGCGGCTCCAGAGAGGGGAAATCGCACTGTACAGCGATGGCCGGCGAACGCTGGAGCGCGGGTGAGAAATTGCGCGGCTCACCAGCGCGCGAAGACGCTCCGCCCCACCTCGAGGGTGTGGAACACCGCCGCAACCGCGAGCGCCGCGCCGAGCGCCGGCCCCGAGATCAGTCACTCACGGAGCAGCGCGGTGTAGGTCGCAGCGGACAGCGGCAGGCGCTCGGATGCGCCGCGGCCGCGCGGCGCAACTCAGCCGGCTGCGTTCGCGTCGAGGTCGCGCTTCAGCGTGCGCGAGGCCAGCACGAAGTGCAGCGCGGCCCACACGTAGAGCAGCGAGGTCCACGCGAGCGCTTTGCCGAGGCTCGCGGGGTTCGCGGCGCCGCCGAAGGCATCGGACAATGCCCCTGCGAGGAAGGGCCCGCCGCCGAGTCCGATCAGAGTGATTAGGGACGCGATCAACGAGGACACGAAGCCTCGCATACGATCGGGGATCATGCCCTGCATCGCGGCGCCCGCCGGCGCGCTGTGCACGAGCGAGAGGCCGCCGGCGAGCGAGTAGAGCACGACGGAGAGCGTCGCGTGCTCGGTGGATGCGCCGACGAACAGAGCGGGGCACGCAAGCAGGCAGCACAGCGCGGGGGTGAGCAGCACGGCCCGCGGATTCGCGCCCCACTCGCGATTCGTGACGATGCCGCCGGCGACCGCGCCGATCGTGCTGACGATCGCGGCCCATACGAGGCCGAGCGAAGCCTGCGAGTTCGACATGCCGTGCACGCGCTCGAAGAACGCCACGACCCACTGCGCCGAGGCGAAGATTGCGACGCTCGTGAGGATCGTGCCGAGATACGCGTGCAGCAGAGCGGGGCGCTGCGCGACGAGCGCGCCCACTTCGCGCAGGGGGACCGGCGCGGCGGGCGTGAATGCGCGCCCCTCGGACCAGCCGCGCGGTGGCTCCTTCAGCAGCCACGCAAACAGCGCGGCGAAGGCGAGCCCGAATACGCCGGCGCCGAGGAAGAAGCCGCGCCAGCCGAACGCTTCGAGCACGCCCAGGAAGCCGAGCGCGCCCGCAGCGAGTGCGCCCACCGTGGCGCCCGCGTTCGCGAGCGCCATCACGCCGCCGCGCCGCTCCGGCGCGACGTAGTCGACCAGGAGTGGGCTGTTCGTCGCGCCGGCGCTGGCTTGGCCCGATCCGGTGATCAGGCGCGTCGCGAAGAACGCGGCGAAGCCTGGCGCGAGCCCGCCGAGCAGCGTCGCTGCGCTCCACACCGCGATGCCCGTCGCGTAGATCGCTCGACGCGAGAGCCGGTCCGCGAGTCGCCCGAGCAGCGGCGCGCACACGCCGTACGCGACGGCGAACGCGGTGACGAGCAGGCCGAGCTGCTTGTCGGAAGCGTCGAACTCGTCGCCGAGCGCCTTCATCGCGACGGCAAGGGTCTGGCGGTGGAAGAACTCCACGAACACCGCGCCCGCGAGCAGCGCGATCACGAGGTTGACGTAGCGCGGCGAGTAGCGGGGCGCGGTGTCGTTCACGAGCTGCGCTTGTTATTGGCGGACGAACGTGCCCGAGCCGGCCGTCGCGTTGTGTCCGTAGCGGCTCGGCCGCCACGAGATCGTGTTGTGGTTCACGCCGTCACCGTCGAAGTCGGCGACCGTGAGGTTGACGCGCGCCGCGCTCCAGCTTCCGCCCGCCGCGTCATCGAGCCGCGCGCGCGGGATCGACACCTCGAGCGCGTATCCGTCGCTCGTCTCGCGCGCCGCGCACGCGATCTTCGTCGTACTCGCGAACATCTCGAGGACGCGGTCGCGCTCGGCCGCCTGCTGCGGTCCGCAGAACGCCGTGATCGACCTGCCGAGCTCGCCCGTGAGGCGCGCCACGAGGTAGTCCATGTTCTTGTTCCGGGCCGTCTCCGGCCGCGCGTCGAGATTGATCACGACGTGATCCTGCTCGCGCAGCGTCCGATGCGTCGTCGACACGACGTCGTCGTCGCGCACGTGCACGGCGAAGTGGATGCCCGCGTCGTCGTAGCGGGTATCAAACGCGAACGATGCATCGGGCGCACCGCCGTAGTCGCCGTGGCCGCCCTGCTCGCCGGGCGCGCGCACCGCGAAGGCGAGCGGCGCCCACTCGGCGTGGTCGGCGTCCGTAACAACTGGGCGTGAGGCGCGCTTCAGCGCGAAGCCGTTCTCGGGCAGCACGATCGAGCTCGTCTCGACGCTCAGCGGTGCGCCGTTCGGCCCCGTCGTCGCGAGCGTCCAGCGCACGTGCGCGGGCTCGATCGCCTCGTACGCGGCGGGCGCGCGCGCGCGAATCGGCAGCTCGAGGTTCGCGACGTCGCCGGGCGCGACCGTCGCGCTGAGCGTCACGTCGCCGGCGTCGAGCTGCGGGCTGCCTTCCGCGCGTCCGCGCACCTCGAGCGCGTGCTTCCCGTCGTTCGCGATCGAGAAGCGTGCGGTGCCGCTGCGGAACGCATCCGCGTCGCCGCGCAGCGGCTCCTGCACGATCGCGCGCGGCAGCGCGAGCACGAGGGCGCGCTGCTCCTCGGTCACGACGTCGTGCGGCAGGATCCCGTCGAGGCGCAGGTTCGCGATCACCGGGCCCTGCTTCGTCATCGAGACATGCGCGACCTGATCGAACTCGCCCCACGGCGTGCCGCGCAGCTCGCTGCCGCCGCCCGTCGTCGCGAGCGTGATGAACTGCCGGTTGTTACGGACGTGCTCGGTGTAGCGGTGGTAGTGGCCGGCGAAGACCGTGTACGCGCGCTCGTCGAGCAGCCGCTCCACCTTCAGCCAATCCGCGTTGATCGAGGGAGCGGTCGGCTGGCCCGGCAGCGGCTGCTTCGGCACGTCCCAGAGCGGCTGGTGGATGAACACGAACGTCCAGCGCACGCCCGCGTTCTCCCGTAACACCTTCTCCACGTACGCGAGCTGCTCCGCCTGCTTCCACGGACCCGGCAGCTGCGTCTTCGGATCGTGCACCAATCCGAACAGCTCGGAGTTCAGCGCGAGGAAGAGCACGTCCTGATACACGAAGTGGTAGTAGGACGCGCCGAAGCGCTCCTTCCACACTTCGGCCATCACCGCGTTGCTCATGTCGTGATTGCCGGGCACGTAGAAGAACGGCATCTCGAGCTTCGCGGTCGCGGCCTCGAAGCTGTCCCACTCGGCGGCGAGCTTCGCGCGGTCCTCGCTGTAGCCCTCGATCAAGTCGCCGACGCTCATCACGAACTCGGGCCGCACGAGGTTCACCTTCGGCGGCATCACGTCCTCGAACACGCCGTCGCGGTGCTCGCCGGTGCGGTCGGTCACGACGACGAAGTCGAAGTCGCCCTCCTCGCGCAGCGGCGCGGGCTTCGTCCACGGCGCCGCACCGGTCAGGGCGGGAAGCTGGAACGAGGCGAGGGGCAGCTTCGCCGCGACCGTGGCGACGCAGCCGATCGCGGCGGCGGCGCCGAGGAGAAACAGGGGAAGAGATTGGCGACGCATGGAGCCTCCTAAGACGGAAGAGAGGAAGACCACGATTTTGCCTGTGAGTTCCGCAGCCTTCGCGGCGACGCGTTCCGGCAGCTCCGTTCGATCGTCAATGAGGTGCAACCGCAGGCCTTTCCTGGCGCGAAGCCGCTTCGTTACTTCCGAATCGCGGAGGTCCTCGGGGCCGAGCGTGAAATCCGGTTCCGTGCGGCCTGTGGCCGAGAGCGCGAGCACGTTGAGCGGGCGCGTGTCGTTGCAGCGGCGCTGCTCGTCAGCGATGGCAGTCAGCAGCGACTGGAACGCGGGCTCGAGGTGCGCTTCGTCATGGATCAACAGCGCGTCTTGCCCGAGGAGGCCGGCGTGCAGCGGCTTGCTTCGGAAGCCACAGCCGTATCCGCCGAAGAGCAAGCGGCTGCCGATCATGTCGACGGTTCCGACGATGATGGCCGGGCGGGATGGATCTCGCCGCCACGCGGCGTTGTCGGCGAACTCGCCTCGCAGCGTACTGATGGTCAGCGGGTGCTCGGCGGGCACCGCTGCCAACCCGTCGAGGGCATCACGTATGTGCCGCGCTCCAGGCTCGAGGAGTCGGCTGCGCAGCCGCTCGGCCTCGTCGGTGGATTGGTCTACGACCGTGCGCCGGTTGACGACGTACACGAGCCTCCGCGGCAGCCGCGGGTTCTTAGCGAGCGCGAGCATCCACAGGGCTATGACGCTTGTCTTCCCGAGGCCAGTCGGTAGATCGCAGGCCTTGGGAAAGTCATTCGCAACAAAGCGCTCGTACAAGGCACGCTGCCATGGGAACGGTGGATTCCCGGTAAGCAGCGTGAAGTCGTCGTCAAAGACCATGGATGACCCGAGGAATCACGATCGCGACAGCGCCCGCGCGGTCATGGCGGCCAGAGGGCGGCGGATCCGTGAGAAGTACGCGTTCGACGACGCGAAGCGCGAGAGCGTCGTTCGATAGAGCTAGAGGCTCGATCGACTGCGTTGGTTCGATTCGGTTTAAGCTCGATCGACCCGCTCGCCGCATGCCGGGCCCTCGGCTCGAATGCAACGAAGCACAACACACCGTTGCGACAGATCCGGTCACAACCAACGAGATGCTCTCGCCCACGGAGCGGGCGGCCCGAGCCCAAAGTCTCACTGCACGAAGCCCATCCTATGAGAGGCGTTCGCCGTCAGTCAATCGACGAATCGAGGATCACGGCGGGATCTGGCGCGCGCTTGGATTGGCGGATCCGGTGCGCCCCCCCTCACTCCCCCCGCACCACCTCCGGCAACACGTACTCCCCGCTCAGCGCGTCCGCCTTCGGCTCGTACATGCGCACGACGGCGATCAGCGGCCGCGGCGAGCGCGGCGTCGGGAGCCAGTTCTCGTGCGCAGCGGCCGGCCGCTCGGGCTGCAGCGCGATCGTGAGCGAGCCGTCGTCGCCGAACACGAGGCCCGGCGTGCGGTCGCCGATGCTGTATCGTGCGATCTCGTTCTCCACGAGCTTCGCGGTCGCGATGTCGTAGACGATCAGCGACCAGAACGCGCCGACCGGCGGCGTCGCGCCTTTCTCGAAGCGCAGGCGGTAGCGCTTGCCGCCGGTGAGGAGCGCGCCGCCCTGGTCGGTGAGGATCGCGGCGTAGAGGCTCTCTTCGGGGAGATTGCCGTAGCCGCCTTTGACGACCGTGGCGCGCGCGAGGAAGTCGTGGCCGTAGCGGCCGACGAGGCGCGGCGTGATCCAGCCATTCACGCTCGGGCGCGAGGCCTGCATCGACGCGTCGACGAGCCGCTTGCCCGCTTCGAAGGCGCGCTCGAGACCACGCTTCGTGTCTGCATCGAGTTTCGCGAGATCGAGGTCGTGCGCGGGGCCGATGCCGACCGCGTCGAGTTGGGCGATCAGCGCAGCGTCGCTCGCGCGCGGCGGCACTTCGCGCAGCGCCGCGTTCAGCACGTCGAAGTACGCGAGGCCCGCGTGTGCATCCATCGGCGCAGCGTTCACTGCGGGCCCGAGCGCCGGCTTCTGGCCCGGCACGTACTCGCTGAGCGGCACGGTCCAGATCCCGTCGATCAGCGCGAGCGCGGCGGGCGCGTCCTCCGCGCCGTTCACGAGCATGCGACCTAACAACCAGCCCCGTGGCGTCTCGGTCGCCACGGGCGTCACGCCTTCAGGTAGCGAGCCCGCGTAGCCCGGCGGCACGAGCGCGAACATGCGCTCCGCGGTGCCGGTGGTGCGACGGCCGATGTGCTCGACCTCGGAGTAGAAGTTCGTGACCGCGATCGTGTAGTAGCGGCCGGCGGTGTCGGGCACGTGCAGCAGCACGGGCTCCT
Source organism: Deltaproteobacteria bacterium (assembly GCA_016875395.1). NCBI lineage: Bacteria > Pseudomonadati > Myxococcota > Myxococcia > Deltaproteobacteria bacterium. The sequence continues at coordinate 23,770 of VGRF01000039.1, forward strand.
GCGAGACGTCGTACCAACCGGAGAAGTAGAGCGTGTCGTGATTCGGCATGCGCAGGTTGCCCTGCGTGCTCGGCGTGACGAGCGCGCCGTAGCTGAAGATGCGGTTCACGGGCGCGTACACCTGCTGATCGTTTGCCGTGGGATGCGTCTCGTTGTGCATCTGCTGCGCCATGTCGACGAGCGGATAGCCGTACACGTAGGCGAGCGTGCCCACGTGGAAGGCGAGCTCTTCGCGCACGATCGCGTCGTTGCGCGCCTGACCCGCCGCAATCACGCGCGCCATCAGCGCGGGCGCGAAACGCCAGGCGAGAACGCCCCCGAGCGCGAGGGCGCCTAACAACACGAAGGGCCAGCGGCTCCGCTTGCGCTCGCTCACTTGCGCTCCGGGTCGACGTTCTTCGCTGCGCCGAGGAACGCCGGTGCTTCGCCGCCGCCATGCGCGAGCACGCTGGTTCCGCTCACGTAGCGCGCGAGCGGAGACGCGAGATACAGGCACGCATCCGCGACGTCTTCGGGGTCGCCCATTCTGCCGAGTGGGATCGTGCGACCCACGCTCGCGATGCCCGCCTCATCGCCGTAATGCATGTGCGCCTGCTCGGTGCGAATCAGGCCCGCGGTGACGGCGACGACGCGCACGCGCGGCGCCCACTCGACCGCGAGGCTCGCTGCGAGCGAGAGCAGCCCCGCCTTTGCGGCGCCGTAGGCCGCGGTGCCGGGCGAGGGGCGGATCGCGGAGACGCTCGCGATGAACTCGATCACGCCGCCCTCGGGTTGCTGCTGCATCACCGCGTTCGCGCGCTGCGCGCAGTGGAGCGGACCCAACAAGTTGAGCTGGATGATGCGCTCGTGAAAGCGCGGCGAAGCGGTGGCGGCGTCGGCGGCGGGCGCGCCGCCCGCATTCGCGACGAGCGTGTCGATACGGCCGAAGCGCGCGGCGACCTCGTCGGTCATGCGCGCGACTTGCTCTGCATCGCGCACGTCGCAGGCGAAGAACGCGGCGCTGCGTCCGCCGAAGCCCGGCAGCGCGTCGGGCGCGTTGCGCCCACAGATCGCGACTTCGGCGCCGGCTTCGAGGAAGCGCTCGGCGATGCCGCGCCCGATGCCGCGCGCTCCGCCCGTAACGAGTGCGACCTTGCCGCGGAAGTCGAGAGCCGTCGCGAGGCGGGGCGCACTCATCTCACAGCCCGATCGCGCGCGCGACGAGCTCGCGGTGCCAGCTCGCATCGCCGAGCAGGTTCGCGGAGGAACGCGCGCGCTTGAAGTAGAGGTGCACGTCGTACTCCCAGGTGAAGCCGACGCCGCCGAGAACCTGCAGCGCGTTCGCCGTCGCGAACGAGAACGCCTCGGTGGCGGCCGCTTTGGCCATCGACGCCGCAGCCGGCAGCGCCTCGCCGCCCTGCGCGGCGACGCAGCCGGCGTAATAAACCGCGGAGCGCGCGGCTTCGATCTTCACCATCACGTCGGCGAGCTTGTGCTTCAACGCCTGGAAGCTGCCGATCGTGCGCCCGAACTGCACGCGCTCCTTCGCGTACGCGACCGCGAGGTCGAGCGCGCGCTGCGCGCCGCCGAGCTGCTCTGCCGCGAGCGCCACGGCCGCGCGCTGGAGCGCGAGATCGAGCGCGGGCCACGCGGCGCCTTCAGCGCCGAGGCGCGCGCTGGCGGGCACGCGCACGGAGTCGAGACGAAGCGCCGCGAGGCGTCGCGTTTGGTCGAGCGTCGGCAGTGCCTCTCTTGTGAGGCCCGCCGCGCCCGCGGGCACGGCGAACAGCGAGACACCTGCTTCATCCCGCTTGCTGGGTGCGCGAGCGGCAATCACGAGCAAGTCCGCGCTCGCACCATCGACGACGTAGCGCTTCTCGCCGCGCAGCACGTAATCGCCGCCGCTGCGCTCCCACGTCGCGGCGATCCCCCTCGCGTCCCACGCGCCGCCCGTTTCCGCGAGCGCGAGCGTCGCGCGCGTGCGTCCCTCCGCGATGCCGGGAAGCAGCGCTTCCTGCTGCGCGTGGTCGCCCGCGGCGAGGATCGCGTTCGCGCCGAGGCACACGCTCGCGAAGAACGGCGACGGCGCGAGCGCTTCCCCGATCACTTCTTGCAGCGCGACGAGCTCGACCCAGCTGAGCCCGAGCCCGCCGCAGCTCTCGGGAACCACCACCGCGGTCCAGCCGAGCTCGCCTGCGATCTGCGCCCACAGCTTCTCGTCGTAGCCGAGCGCGCTCTCCATCGCGGTGCGCACCGCCGCCGCGTCGCACGCCTTCGCGAGGAACGCGCGCGCCGTGGCGCGCAGCTCCTGCTGCTCCTCGGTGAAGGCGAAGTTCACGGCCGCCGTCTCCTCACGTTCTACGAGCCGTACACCTTCTGCGCCGGCGTCGCCTTTCGTAACAAGTCGTGCACCGCGGCGCCGATCTCGTCCGCCGCCCAGCGCGCGCCCTTGTCGAGCTTCGGGCCGGCGCGCCAGCCGTCCGCGATCGAGAGCTCGCCCCCCGCGATCTCGAACGTCTGCCCCGTCACGTCCTTCGACTCGGCGCTGCATAGCCACGCGATTAGCGGCGCAACGTTGCCGGGGTGCATCACGTCGAAGCCGGTCTCGGGCGCCTTCATGCGCTCCGCGAATGGCCCCTCGGTCATGCGCGTGCGCGCGGATGGCGCGATCGCGTTGCTGGTGACGCCGTAGCGCGCGAGCTCGGCGGCCTGCACGAGCGTGAGCGTCGCGATGCCGCCCTTCGCTGCGGAGTACGCGCTCTGGCCGACGCTGCCCTGCAGGCCCGCGCCGCTGCTCGTGTTGACGATGCGCGCGTTCGGCTGGCGCCCCGCCTTCGACTCGTTGCGCCAGTACTCGCAGGCGTGGTGCGCGAGGCAAAAGTGGCCCTTCAGGTGCACGCGAATCACCGCGTCCCACTCTTCTTCGGTGCACGAGACGAACATGCGATCGCGTACGAAGCCGGCGTTGTTCACGACCGCGTCGAGGCGCCCGAAGCGCTCGAGCGTCGCAGCGAGTAGCGCCTGCGTCTGCGCCCAGTCCGCGACGTCGGCGCCGTTTGCGAACGCCTCGCCGCCCGCGGCTTTGATCTCGGCCACGACCTGCTCGCCGGGCGACTCGCCCGTGCTCTTCCCGTCGAGCGCGACGCCGAGGTCGTTCACGACGACGCGCGCGCCCTGCCGCCCCAGCTCGAGCGCGTGCTCGCGCCCAATCCCACGCCCCGCGCCCGTGACGATCACGACGCGGCCTTCGCACAGCTTGGTCATCGAATCACCTCGTCAGAAGAAGCGCGGGGTCTGACCCCGCAGCGAGCTCGCGCCTCAGCACCGCTCCAAGATCGTGACGTTCGCTTGCCCGCCGCCCTCGCACATCGTCTGCAGGCCGTAGCGGCCGCCCGTGCGCTCGAGCTCGCTCAGCAGCGTCGTCATGAGGCGCGTGCCGGTGGCGCCGATCGGGTGGCCGAGCGCGATCGCGCCGCCGTTCGGGTTCACGCTCGCGTGGTCGAAGGGCAGCTCCTTCAGCCAGGCGAGCACCACCGGCGCGAACGCTTCGTTGATCTCGACACTCGCGATGTCGCTCGGCTTCATGCCCGTCTTCGCGAGCGCGCGCTTCGTCGCCGGGATCGGCGCGGTGAGCATGTAGATCGGATCGTCCGCGAGCACCGAGAGGTGATGCACGCGCGCGCGCGGCTTCAGGTTGTGCTCCTTCACCGCGCGCTCCGATGCGATCAGCACTGCGCTGGCGCCGTCGCTGATCTGGCTCGAAACGGCGGCCGTGAGGCGCCCGCCCGGAATCAGCGTCGGCAGCTTCGCCATCTTCTCGAGCGAAGTGTCAGGCCGCGGGCCCTCGTCGCGCTCGACGCCGGCGAGCGGCGCGATCTCGTTCTTGAAGCGCCCCTCCGCGGTCGCCTTGCCCGCGCGCTGATGGCTCGCGAGCGCGAAGCGCTCCATGTCCTCGCGCGAAATGCTCCACTTCTCCGCGATCATCTCGGCGCCGCGGAACTGCGAAACCTCCTGCGTGCCGAAGCGCTCCACCCAGCCGGTCGATCCAGAGAACGGGTCGTTGAACCCTAATGACTGCGCGAGGGTCATCGCCGAGGAGATCGGGATCGCGCTCATGTTCTGCACGCCGCCCGCGACCACGAGGTCGCTCGTGCCGCTCATCACGGCCTGCGCCGCGAAGTGCACGCTCTGCTGCGACGACCCGCACTGGCGGTCGATCGTCACGCCCGGCACGTGCTGCGGCAGGCCCGCCGCGAGCCAGCACGTGCGCGCGATGTCGCCGGCCTGCGAGCCGATCGTGTCGCAGCAGCCGAGAATCACGTCCTCGACCGCGCCGGGATCGACGCCAGTGCGGGCCATCAGGGCCTTCAGCACGTGCGCGCCGAGATCGGCCGAGTGAACGCGCGAGAGGCCACCGCCGCGTTTTCCGACCGGTGTGCGAACTGCGTCGACGATGAATGCTTGAGCCATTGGCTAGGCGCCTCCGAGGAAGGTTTGACCGGGGCCGATGGGCAGTGCGCCCTCGAGCACGGCGGCGCGCACGCGCGCCAGGTGAAACGGTGCGCGGCCCCACGCTTGGTCGAGCGACCACGCGCGCCGCATCCAGAGGTGGAGATCTTGCTCCCACGTGTATCCGATCGCGCCGTGGCACTGGAGCGCCATGCGCGCGCCGAGCTTCGCGGCCTCGGTCGCAGCGAGCTTCGCCATCGAGACGTGCACGCCGCGCTGCGGCGAGCCGTGCGCCACCGAGACCGCGGCGCGCATCACCACGGGGCGCGCGTACTCGAGCTTCACCTTCACGTTCGCGAGGTGGTGCTTCACGGCCTGGAACGAGCCGATGGGCTTGCCGAACTGCTTGCGCTCGCTCGTGTAGGCGACCGCGAGCGCGAGCATGCGATCGCACGCGCCGATGGCCTGCGCCGCGCACGCCAGCGCGCCGCGATCGAGCGCGGCATCGAGCAGCGCTCTCGCCGCGTCCCCGCGCGCGACGAGCTGCGCGCGCCGCTCCTCGAACGCGACGCTCGCGATGCGGCGCGAGGGGTCGTTCGCGGGCTGCAGCGTGATGCGCGCAGCGTCGCGCGGCACTGCCCACAGCGAGTCGTCGTGGCGGGGCAGCAACAGCAGATCCGCGATGTGCGCGTCCTCGACGAGCGGCGTGACGGGGTGGCCCGCCGTAACAACTGCCTCGCCTGCGGCGATGCGCGGGAGCCACGTCGCGGCGAGCTCGCCGCCCGCATCGCGCAGCAGCGGCGCCGCCACGGCCATCGTGGCGACGAGCGGCTCCGCGAGCGCGGCGCGCCCGGCCTCCTCGTGAATCAGCACGGCCTCGATCTCGCTGAGGCCCATCCCGCCACTCGCCTCGGGCACGAGCAGGCCGGGCACGCCCACCTCCGCGAGCTGCTTCCACAGCGCGCGCGAGCGGCCGCTCTCGGTCTCCCACAGCTTGCGCAGCGTCTCCGGCGTGTGCTCCTTCGCGAGGAAGTCGCGCACGGTCTCCTGCAATAACAACTGTTCGTCCGTGAAGCGGAAGTCCATCGCTACCTCGGCATCCCGAGAATGCGCTCGGAGATGATGTTGCGCTGGATCTCGTTCGTGCCGGCGTAGATCGGGCCCGAGAGCGCGAACAGGTAGGAGTCGAGCCACGTGCCGACGCCTTGCGCGCCGGGCGCTTCGGGGAGCAGATCCCAGCGGTCGCCGAGAATCTCGAGCGCGAGCTCGTGCATGCGGATGTCGAGCTCGCTCCAGAAGATCTTGTTGAGGCTCGACTCGGTGCCGATCTTGCCGCCAGCGAGGAGCCGCGAGACGGTGCGATACGTCTCGAGCGTGTAGGCCTCCGCGTTCATCCAGCAGCGCACGACTTCGTCGCGCACCGCCTCCTCGACGTTCAGCGCGTTGTCGCGCAGCAGCTGCACGAGGCGCGCCGCGGTGTCCTGAAAGCGCGCGGGGCTGCGCAGCATGAGGCCGCGCTCGAAGCCCGCGGTCGACATCGCGACGTTCCAGCCCGCGCCCTCTTTGCCGAGCGTGTTCGCCACGGGCACGCGCGCGTCGTCGAAGAACACCTCGGCGAAGCCGGTCTCGCCGTCGAGCTGCGCGATGGGGCGCACCGTGATGCCGGGCGTGTTCAGCGGAACGAGAATGAACGTGAGGCCGTTGTGCCGCTCGCTGTTCGGATCGGTGCGGAACATTCCGAACAGCCAGTCGGCGAAGGCACCGCGCGAGGCCCAGGTCTTCTGGCCCTTCAGCACGTAGTGATCGCCTTCGCGGCGGGCGGTGCTCGTGATGGCCGCCATGTCCGAGCCCGCGTTCGGCTCGCTCCAGCCCTGCGCCCAGACTTCTTCGCTCGACGCGATCTTCGGCAGGAAGCGCGCCTTCTGCTCCGGCGTGCCGTACTCCATGATCGTCGGCCCGAGCAGAAACACGCCGTTCTGGTTGATGCGCTTCGGCGCGCGCGCGCGGTAGTACTCCTCCTCGAAGATCAACCACTCGAGCAGATTCGCGCCGCGCCCGCCGTACTCCTTCGGCCACGGCACCATCGCCCAGCCCGCGGCGTCGAGCTTCTTCTCCCACGCGCGGTGCTGCGCTGCGCCCGCAGCCGTGTCGAACGACGCGAGCGGCTCGCTCGGCACGTTCGCCTCGAGCCATGCGCGCGCTTCGGCGCGGAAGGCGTTCTCGCGATCGGTGTAGGTGAGGTTCATCGCTGCTCTCGGATCCCAGGAGCCGGGGACGTTCCGCAAGTAAGTAAAGGAGGCGCTGCTTTACTTTCTCGCGGAACGTCCCCGCCTTCGTTGTCTTGCCTCGTT
>VGRF01000040.1 GCA_016875395.1 Deltaproteobacteria bacterium
GCGCGATCCCGCACGTGAGGCCGCGGCGGCGGAGCTGCGCAAGGAAGTGCTGGGGCTGCACGCCAAGCTGAACGAGCTCGACCTGTGGGGAGTGCTCGGGATCGCGCGCGGCGCCTCGCCGGCCGAGGTCAAGCGGGCATACCTCAAGGCAGCGAAGCGGCTGCATCCCGATCACTTGATGCGCCTCGGCCTCGAAGACCTGAAGGAGACGGCCAACGAGGTCTTCACGCAGATCGCACGCGCGCACGAGGTGCTGACGGACGCAGACGAGCGCGCGCGTTACGAGGAATCGACGGCCGGCGTCACCGAAACGCAGGCGCTGCTCGCCGCGCAGGCGGAGCAGCTCTACCAGCGCGGCGACATGTTGATGCGCGCCGGCAACTTCCGCGGCGCGGCGGACTTCCTCGAGAAGGCCGTGCAGACCTACGGCGACGAGCCCGAGTATCACGCCGCGTTCGCGTGGGCGCTCCACCGCAAGCTGCCGCCCGAGAACGAGCGCGCGCTCGAACACTTCGAGGTCGCGCTCTCGCGCGGCGGCGAGCAGCCGCAGCTGATGCTGCGCATGAGCCTCGTGCTGAAGGAGCTTCGCGACGAGACGCGCGCGAGTCAGCTCGCCGCGCGCGCGCGGCAGCTCGATCCGAACGTGCGCCCGTAGACCGAATTCCGAGATGGGTTCTAGTCGCTCGCGGCGTCGCGGCTGCGCGGAAGCGCTCGCCGCGCGCGCGGCTCGAGCGCGAGCTGAACGGCCCCCGGCGCCCGTAACAACTTCGCGTGCGCGACGACCTGCGCCCCGTACTCGTCGCCGGTCGCCGTGTCGCGCCAGAACACGCGGCCGGCGTCGCGGCCGGTGCGCAGGAACGGGCCCGCGAGGCTGTGCTGCTCCGCAAGCCGCGCGAGGCGATCCACGGGGCGCGTGGCACTCAGCGGAGTCGCGGCAGCCTTCGCGACGACGGAGCCCGACGGCTGCGCGTAGAGCGCGCTGAGCGCTGCCGACGCGAGCGGCTGTCCCGCACGAATGCGTGCGCCGACCCGCGCGGCCTCGGCGAGAGAGCCACGCCGCGCCGCATCGCCCGGACGCGCGTCGCCGAGCCAGCCGAGCGCGTGCGCGATCTCGCGCGCGAGCATCCCGAGCAGCTCCTCGCGCGCGAGCGCACGCTCTGCGCCGCGCGCGCTGGCCACACGCAGCGCGATCTCGACGCGCGCGTGCACGATTTCCGCGGGCTCGCCGCGCAGTGCGCAGTCGACGACGCTTCGCGCTTCCCCCGCGAGCGCGTCGTCGCGAAACTCGAGCTCGATCTGCGCGTGCTCGCGCGGCGCCCGGATGAAGCGCACACCGAGCCCGGCCTGCTCCCACGCCTTCAGCACCGCATCGACCGCGGTCTCTTGCTCGGGCGCGAGCGCGGGCGCGTAGACGCCGATCGGCTGCGCCGTCTCGAAGCGGCAAGTCATCAGGGTCACGGCGCCGTCGCGAGGCCAGGCGAAGGGCACGAGACCGCGCAGCGACTGCGCTCGTGGCGACGAGGCGGGGGACGCACAGCTCGCGAGAGCGAGCGCGCCCGCGATGCACGCACGCGCGAGAGTCATCGCCGCCTCGGGACGACGCGCGCGTCCCAGCGCGAGAACACGGCAAGCGCACCGGCGAGAACGACGGCGCCGAGCCCGTACAGCGCGGTGAAGCTCGTCCACTCGACGATCGCGCCGAACGCGCTGCTGCCGACGAGCATGCCGAGGTCGAAGAGGCCGGTGAAGATGGCGAGCGCCGTGCCGCGCGCATCGTCGCCGACGCGGTTCACCACCATGCCCGAGAGAATCGGGAACGCGTAGCCGTGACCGAGGCCGCACAAGAAGCCGGCGAGCGCGACATCGTGCGGCGCGTTCGCGCGCGCCATCACCACGAGGCCGACGACGAGCGCGAGCAGCGCCGGCGTGAGCGCGCGGTGCGGACCGATGCGGTCGGGCACCCAGCCGAAGGCGATGCGCAGGATCAACGCCGCGAGCATGTACATCTGGAAGAACGCGGCGTCGCTGCCGATGCCGGTGTCCTGCGCGAAGCGCGGCACGAACACGAAGAACGCGGTCAGCACGGTCGCGAACGTGGCGCCGAGGAACCAAATCGGCACGAGCTCGCGGCGCCGCAGCACGGACGACATGCTGGGCGGCGCTGCGCTCGCCACGCGCTCGCGCGGCGCATCGCGCAGCGAGAACGACAGCGCGAGCGAGATCGCCGCGAGCGACGCGGCCGTGACGAACACGCTCGGCCAGCCCACGTTCGCGACGAGCCAGTTCGCGAGCGTCGGGCCGATGCCGATCGGCAGCATCCCCGAGACACCGAACAGCGCGAGGCCCTGCGTGCGCTTGCGGGCGGGCACGTAGTCGGCGGCGAAGGTGAACAGCGCGGAGAACAGCATCGCCTCGGCGATGCCGTGCAGGAGCCGGGTCGCGGCGAGCAGCGCGCCGACCGAGTCGATGCCGAGGTAGAGCAGCGTCGCCGCGACGTGCAGCGCGCCGCCGACGAGAATCACCGCGCGCCGCCCGGCCGCGTCCATCGCGCGCCCGATCGACGGCCGCGCGAGAACGGCGGCGAGGCCCGTGAGGCTCGCCGCGGCGCCGATGACGACGTCGTTCGCGCCGAGCTCGTTGAGGCGTTTCGGGAACGGCAGAAACAAGTTGAACGCGATCGCCTGCAGCCCGTGCGCGACGAAACAGAGCACGAACGGGCGCGTGAAGATGCGGTCGTTCTGCACGCGCGCTCCGCCCTAATGACTCGCTCTAGGCCGCGCTCGCTGCGCCGCGCACTCCCGCCCCGCGCGATACGGTACAGCGATGGAGCTGCAAGACGCCGCGCTGCTCGTGCTCGGTGGGCTCACTGCCGGCGTCGTGAACACGCTCGCGGGCGGCGGCTCGCTGCTGACGGTGCCGCTGCTCGTGATGCTCGGCCTGCCGGGGCCCGTCGCGAATGGGACGAATCGCGTCGGCATCGTGATCGGCAGCGCGACGGCGACCTGGCGGCTCGCGGCCGAGGGAGCGCCCGGCCTGCGCGACGCGCTGCCGATGATCCTGCCGAGCGCGCTCGGCGCCCTACTCGGCGCGCGCATCGTCGTCGAGCTGCCTGTCGAGTGGTTCAACCGCGCGTTCGGCGTGCTGATGCTCGTGCTGCTCGTGCCCACGCTCCGCGCCAGCGCCAGCGGGAGCGCGGCGCCCGCCGCACCGCGAGCGCCGGCATCGCCTGCGCTGCGCTTCGCGGCGTTCTTCGCGATCGGGCTCTACGGCGGCGCGTTCCAAGCGGGCGTGGGCGTGCTGCTGCTGAGCGTGCTCGCGCTCGCGGGCAACGACCTGATTCGCAGCACGCAGATCAAGACCGCGCTGAACACGTGCTTCACGCTGCTCGCGCTGCCCGTCTTCGCGTGGGCCGGCCAGATCGCGTGGCCCGAAGCGCTCGCGCTCGGCGCCGGCTTCGCAGCCGGCGGCGCAGCCGGCGCGCGCATCGCGGTGCGCGGCGGCGCGCGCGCGATCAAGCCCATGCTCGCGGTGGCGGTGGTCGCGCTCGCGGGGCGAATGCTCGGGCTCTACTGAGCAGGCGCGCGCACGCCCGAACATTCTGGCCGGGCCGAAATGTCGCAGGCCGGCCCCGCGATACGCTGCGCCGCGATGTCGTCGCACGCGCTGCCGCCGCCGTTTCGCCCGCTGCCGATTCGCGCGCTGAACCTCGCGGGCCGCGCGCTCGCCGCGTTCGGCGTGCGGCGACCGAGTCTCGATGAGACACCGCTGCTCGCCGCTGCGGAACGCGCGACGGGGCTCGCGGACTTCGGCGGCGACTCGTTCCGCCCCGGCCTGCGCGAGCTGCTGCGCTGCTTCGAGAGCGAGGCGCGGCTTTCGACGCTCGGGCGCGGCATGGCGCGCGCGCACGTGATCGGCGCGCTCTCGACCCGCCTGCGGCTCGTCGACTGGCGCAAGCGCAACCCCGAAGTCGCTGCCCAGAAGATCGCGCGCCCGCTGCTCGTGCTCGGCATGCCGCGCACCGGCACGACGCTGCTGCACGGCCTGCTCGCGCAAGATCCCGCCGCGCGCGCGCCGCTCTCGTGGGAGGTGGCGGCGCCCTGCCCCGCGCCCGAGACCGCGACGTACGAGACCGATCCGCGCATCGCCGAGGCGCGCGCGCACGAGCGCGACATCGAGCAGATCGCGCCGGGCTTTCTCGCGATTCATCCGAGCGGTGCGCAGCTGCCGCAGGAGTGCGTCTCGCTGATGGCGCCCGAGTTCATGAGCATGCAGTGGGAAGCGACCTACGCGGTGCCGTCGTATCAGCGCTGGTGCGAGGCGCAGAACTGGGCGGCGGCGTATCGCTGGCACCGCGCGTTCCTCCAGCACCTGCAGTCGCGCCACGCGGGGCAGCGCTGGGTGCTGAAAACCCCCGCGCACCTGCTCACGCTCGACGCGCTCTTCGCGGAGTACCCCGACGCGCTCGTGGTGCAGACGCACCGCGCGCCGGCACAGGTGGTCGCGAGCCTCGCGAGCCTCGAGTGGACGCTGCGCGGCGCGTCGAGCGACGACCTCGATGCGCGCGCCGAGGGCGCCGAGGCGGCCGACCTGATCGAACGCATGCTGCGGGCGGGCATGCAGTCGCGCGCGGCGCACCCCGAGCGCGAGCCGCAGTTCTTCGATCTCGCCTACCCGGATCTCGTCGCCGACCCGTTCGGCAGCGTGAAGCGCCTGTACGAACGCTTCGGCCTCGACTTCACCAGCGAGCTCGAATCGCGCATGCGCGCCTTCCTCGCCGCCAACGCGGCCGACAAGCACGGCGTGCACAAGTACACGCCTGCGAGCTTCGGCCTCTCCGCCGCCGAGCTCGATGCGCGCTACGCGTTCTACACGCGGCATCACGACGTGCGAGGCAGCGAGCGCGGCTGAGGCCTCGCCCTCAGCGCGCTCGATCGACCGCCTTCATCGGGTCGTCCACCGCCCGCATCGGGTCGCCTGCGCTCGCGGCGCTCGGCGCGGGCACTTCGACGAGGCGCTCGGGCACGTCGTCGTACTCGAGCCGCAGCGCGCGCGTCATCACGGCGTGCATGTCGTAGAGGCAGGTGATGTAGGTCAGCTCGAGGATTTGCTCCTCGCTGAGCTCCGCGCGCAGCGCCTCGAACACCCCGTCGGGCACGCGGCCGCCCTGCAGGACGAGCGCGTCGGTGTAGGCGAGCACGGCGCGCTCGAGCGGGGAATAACAACTCGCGACCTGCCAGTGCGGGATCGCGGCGATCTGCTCTTCGCTCAGGCCCACGCTGCGCGACGCCTTGCAGTGCTGCGAGTAGACGAACTGGCTGCCGCGCGCGAAGCCGGCGCGCGTCTGGCCCAGCTCGCGCAGCTTCGGGTCGAGCGTGCGCTTCGGGCTGCGGTAGAGGCCGAAGCCCGCGACCGCGTGGTCGAACACGTCGGGCACGAGCGCGAACACGGTCCACCAGTTGCCGGGCGTGCCGGTTGCGGTGCCCGGCTGCTTGATCGGATCGCGGTCGCCGAACAGCGCGGTGTACATGCGCTTCGCGCCCTCGTGGGCTTTCTCGCGCGGGACTTGGCGGAGTCGCGGCATGAAGATCTCCTTCGCAGGCGCATCCTACGGCGGATGCAGCGGGCGGCGCTGCCGCCGCCGCGGATCCGCTCGGCGAAGTGCGCTCCTGGGCTTGCCTGGTTCCCGCATACTGCCGCGATGCCCGTCCGCCTCGATCGCCCCGCGCCGCACGTCGCCCTCGTCACGCTCGACCGCCCCGCGCGCGGCAACTCGCTCGACCCCGCGATGCTCTGCGACCTCGCCGCGGCGTGGCGCGAGCTCGCGAGCGACGACGCGACGCGCGCCATCGTCCTCACCGGCGCCGGCGAGCGTGTGTTCTGCTCGGGCATGGACATGACGCGCACGATCCCCGCCGCGCAGGCGCTCGCGCGCGGCGAGCAGATCGACCCGCGCGACTTCGAGGGTCTGCGCAACGTCTCGACCTCGCTGCTCGCGGGCTTCGATCTCGGGAAGCCCCTGATCTGCGCGATCAACGGCCACGCGCGCGCGGGCGGCTTCGACCTGATGCTCGCGAGCGAGCTGCGCTTCGCGGTACCCGAAGCGACGTTCGCGCTCGAAGAGGTCGCGCTCGGCCTCTACCCCACCGGCAATGCCACGGTGCTGCTCCCGCGCCAGATCGGCTGGGTGCACGCACACGAGTTGTTACTGACCGCGCAGCCGATCGACGCGCAGCGCGCGCTGCGGATCGGCCTCGTGAACGACCTGGTGCCGCGCGCCGAGCTGCTTCCGCGCGCGCTCGCCGCCGCGAGCGCGATCGCCGCCAACGGGCCGCTCGCCGTGCGGGCCACGCGCTCCGGCGTGCGCGAGCTGCTCGCGCTGCCCCTCGCCGACGCCTACGTGCGCCAGGAGCAGCTCGGCCGCCCCTTGCGCAAGACCGAGGACGCGCGCGAGGCGCAGCGCGCGTTCGTCGAGAAGCGCAAGCCGAACTTCACGGGGCGCTGAGCGCGGCGAGTCGCTCCCTCACGCGAGCCCGCCCATCAGCACGTACTTCCACTCGGTGAACTCGTGGAGGCCGTGCCTTCCGCCCTCGCGACCGAGGCCGGACTGCTTCACACCGCCGAAGGGCGCGACCTCGGTCGAGAGAATGCCGGCGTTGACCGCGACCATGCCGGCTTCGAGCGCGCCGGCGACGCGCCAGGCGCGCGCGAGATCGCGCGTGAAGACGTAGGCCGCGAGGCCGTACTCGCTCGCGTTGGCGAGGCGCAGCGCTTCCTCCTCGCGCTCGAAGCGGAACAGCGCCGCGACGGGGCCGAAGGTTTCCTCGCTCGCGAGCTCCACCGTGGGCGGCACGTCGCGCAGCACGGTGGGCTCGTAGTAGGTGCCGCCGCGCGCGTGGCGCCTGCCGCCGCACACGACGCGCGCACCGCGCTGCGTCGCGTCCGCCACGTGTCGCTCCACCTTGGCGAGTGCCGCGTCCGTAATCAGTGGCCCTTGCGCCACGCCGTCCTCGCGGCCGTCGCCCACCTTCAGTGCGCGCACGCGCTCCGCGAGCTTCGCGGCGAACGCGTCGTAGATGCCGGCCTGCACGTAGAAGCGATTCGCGCACACGCAGGTCTGGCCCGTGTTGCGGAACTTCGAGGCGATCGCACCTTCGACTGCGGCGTCGAGCTCGGCGTCGTCGAACACGAGGAACGGCGCGTTGCCGCCGAGCTCGAGCGAGACGCGCTTCACCGTGCCCGCGCACTGTGCGAGCAGCAGCTTGCCCGTGGCGGTAGAGCCGGTGAACGACAGCGCCCGAACCCCAGGGCTCGACGTCAGCACGCCGCCGACTTCGGCAGGGACTCCCGTGACGACGTTCAGCACGCCCGCCGGCAGGCCCGCGCGCTCCGAGAGCACGGCGAGCGCGAGCGCGGAGAACGGCGTCGCCTCGGCGGGTTTCGCGACGACCGTGCAGCCCGCCGCGAGCGCAGGCGCGACTTTTCGCGCGAGCATCGCGGCGGGGAAGTTCCACGGCGTGATCACCGCGCACACGCCGATCGGCTCGGGCACCACGACGATGCGCGAGCCGGGGAACGGGCTCGGGATCGTCTCGCCGTAAGCGCGCTTCGCCTCTTCGCCGAACCACTCGAGAAACGACGCGGCATAGGCGATCTCGCCGCGCGCCTCGGCGAGCGGCTTGCCCTGCTCGCTCGTCATCAGCAGCGCGAGATCCTCGCGATGCTCGAGCATCAGGTCCGCCCAGCGGCGCAGGATCGCCGCGCGCTCTTTCGCGGACTTGGCTCGCCACGCAGGAAGCGCCCGCTCCGCCGCCGCGATTGCGCGCTCGACCTCGGCGGATGCGAGCTGCGGAACCGCACCGATCCGCGAGCGCGTCGCCGGATCGCGCACGTCGAAACGCGCACCGCTCGCGGCCTGCGCGGGCGCGCCGTCGATCCAGCACGCCTCGAGAAACAGCTTCGGGTCCGAGAGCTTCACGCACCGCTCCTGCTCGGGTGGACCCGCGCATCCTACGGCGGGACGGCGAGCGCGCGACACGCTTCGGCGGAATCACGCCACGCGCGCATGCACCGCGCGCCCGCGCTCACCAGCAGCGCACCGTCGCGACCCGTCCAGGCGAGCCGCGCTCCGCGCGCAGCCACTCGTTCGCGCACGCTCGCGTGCGGCCAGCCGAAGCGTCCCGCGAGCGGCGCAGAGGCGATCGCGAGCCGCGGCTGCACGGCGTCGAGAAGCCCGTGCGTGGTGGACGAGCGGCTGCCGTGATGCGCGAGCTTCAGCACGTCTGCGCGCAGCCGCGCGCCGCTCGCGAGCAGGCGCTCCTCGCCGCGAGCTTCGAGATCGCCGAGGAGCAGCGCGCTGAGGCCGGCTAGCTCGACGCGCAGCACGAGCGAACGGTCGTTGTCCCCGAGCCGCGCGGCGTCGCGCGGTGGCCACAGCGGCGCGACGCGCACGCCGGCGCGCACGATCGGCGCGTCGCCGAGGCCGCGCTCGCGCACGCGCACGCCTCGTTTGCGCGCGCGGGCCGCGAGCGCGGCGAAGCCCGGCTCCGCGCGCGCGCCGTGGGGCAGCCAGAGCTCGCGACACCGAAATGTGTCGAGCACGCTCGGCGCGCCGCCGCGATGGTCGAGGTCGGCGTGGCTGACGGCCAGCGCGTCGAGCTCACGCACGCCGAGCGCCGCGAGCGCGGGCACGACGATGCTCGCACCCGCGTCCCAGCCATCCGGAGATGCGCCGCCGGCGTCCACCAGCAAGGAAAAGCCGCGCGCTTGCACGAGCGTTGCATCGCCGTGGCCGACATCCAGGAACACGATGCGTGGCGCGGGCGGAGCGATCGCGGGCGCGGGTGCGTAGGCGAGCGCCGCCTGCGCCGCGAGCGCGCACGCGAGGCGCACCGCCAGCCTGCGCGTGTGCATGCCGAGCGCGAGCGCAGCCAGGGCACACGCAAGCGCGAGGGCGTGCGGAGGCTGCGGAGCAACGCGAGGCGCGAGCGACGCGACGGCGAGCGCGGCGTCGAGCGCGCGCTCCGCGAGCGCCGCGCAGCCGGAGATCGCGAAGCTCGCGAGCGCAGCATCTCCAGCGAACGCCGCGGCCGACGCCAGAAACGCTGCGGGCATGAGCACGAAACCGGTGAGCGGAACCGCCGCGAGGTTCGCGACCCCCGCCAGGGGCGGCGCGGCGCCGAAGTGGAGCGCAGCGATCGGCGCTGTCGCGAGCGTCGCCAGCGCGGTGGTCGACAGCGTCGTCGCGATTCCTCGCGCGGCGCGTGAACGCGCGCGCTCTCCGTGCGTCGCCGCGCCGAGCACGAGCGCAGCCGTGGCGGCGAAGGAGAACTGCGCGCCGGGTGCAAACAGCGCCGCGGGCTCCGCAACCAGCACCAGCAGCGCCGCGACGCTGAGCGCGTGTGCGCTCGAGCTCGCGCGGCGCAGCGCCACCGCGGCCGCGAGGCAGGCGAGCATCGCGAGCGAGCGCAGCGCGGGCGTCGCGAGCCCGGCGAGCAGCGCGTAGGCAGCGGCCGCGATCAGCGCGAGAGCGAGGGCGAGGCGCCGCGCGTCGAAGCGAGCCGTCAGGCACGGCGCGCGCGAGAGCAGCGCGAGCGCGATCGCCCACGCGGCGCCGGCGGCGAGCGCAGGTGGAGCCCCGAGACCGAGAGCAGGTGCGCGATGCCGAGCGCCGCCCACGCGCGGCGATCCACGTCGGGCAACGCGGACGCGTCGCCGAGGCCGAGCGTCGCGAGCAGCGCGCCCCCGCGCCCGGCCCGCTGCAGGCGCGCGAGAGCGGAGAGACGAGCGTGCGCGAGGACTTGCAGCGAGCTCTGCCGTGGCGCCTCGACGACCTGGACGAGCAGCGCATCGACCGCGCGCGCTGAAGCGCCGACTCCTCGGCGCGCGAGCGCGCGAGCCGCGTCGAAGCCGCCGGGGTTCGCCGCGCCAGGGCGCTGAGTCTGCGTGCGGACGAGCGCGCGAATCGTTGCACCGAGCGGCGGCGGCGCAGCCCCCGCGTCGAGCGCGAGCTGCATCCGTCGCGGGCCGTCTGGGGTCGCGGGGCGCACCCACGCGACGCGCTCGAGCACGAGCCGGGTGTGCGTCGCGCGCGGCTCGATGCGTGCGACGTGCCCCTCGATCACGGCGTCGCGCCGCGGCTGGGCGAGCGTCGCGAGCGATTCGCGAGCGCGCGCTCCCATCAGCGCTGCGCCCGCGGAAAGCGCTGCGAGGAGCGCGAGCAGCGCCGCGCTGCGTGCGCGAGTGCGCCACGCGAGCACGAGAGCGAGCGCCGCGCACGCGGCTGCCGCGAAGCGCGCCGCAGCGGCGAGCGCGGGCCACGCGTCGCCGATCGCGATGCCCGCGGCAAACGCCGCGGTCGTTAGGGGAAGCGCCGCGCGCATCGCGCGCTCTCCGCGTGACCAGGAGCGAGCTCAGCCTAGATCAGTACCCGCGGACGCGAGTCCCAAACTTCCGAGCCCTCGCCCGCACGCGACGCGGGCGCGACGCGACCGGACGCATCCGCACGCGATCGACCACATCGCAGGTTTGGCGTCAGACGCCAGTTCCGCGAATCTTGCCCCGCGGGCTCGCGCCTCAGTGCAGGACGCGCTTCGGCGCGGGCTGCTGCGGGCGCTTCATGCGCACGACGTAGGCGGCGAGCGTTTCCAGCGCCTCGTCGAGCTTCGTCAGCTCGTCGGTGAAGCTGCCGAGCAGGCGCTGCATCTCGCCGAGCTCGTCGGCGGCTTTGCGTAGCGCTTCCAGCTCGCGCTTCTGCGACGTGAACGCGAGCGCGATGCCCGCGACGACGCCCTGATAACGCCCCGCATCGAGGGCCGCGGCACGCTTCTCGATCGCCTGCGCGAGCCGGTGCGCGAGCGCCGCGTCGAGCCCGCGCGCCACCAAGTCCGCCTGAATCTCGTCCAGCTTCCGTTCCACGGGACGCCCGCGTCGCAAGCGCGGTGCCAGCAGGCTCACACGCGCAGGGCGGCGGCAAGTCGCGAACGAAGCCGCGTGTGGGCCTCAGCTATCCGCTGCGCTCGGCGCCTCGGAGCTGGCCGGCTCGGTGAGCGGCTCGCTCGCCACGATTGGGAACTCGGCTTCCCTCTCGAGCGCGCGGAAGAAGCCGTGAATGCGCTCCGCGTCGCCGCGCGCGATGCCCTTTACCGCGGCGAGCTCGTCCGCGCTCGCCTCGCGCACGCGCTTCAGCGAGCCGAGCTCGCGCAGGAGTGCGCGCCGTTTCGTGGGGCCGATGCCCGGGATCTCCTCGAGGATCGAGAGCATCGCCCTGCGCTGGCGCAGCGAGCGCTGGAACTCGATCGCGAAGCGGTGCGCCTCGTCGCGAATGCGCTGCAGCAGCAGCAGCCCCTTCGAGCTCGGCAACAACAACACGGGGTTCACGCGATCGGGCAGGAACACGCGCTCTGCCTTGAGCCCGCCGCTGCGCTTCACGCGCACACTCGGGCTCTCGTCGTCGCGCTCCTTCGCGAGCCCGACGTGGTCCTGCTCGAGGCCGCGGTCCCGTAACAACGTCGTCGCCACCTTCAGCTGGCCGCGCCCACCGTCGAGCACCCACAAGTCGGGCAGCGGCTCCTTCTCGAGCTTGTCGAGGCGCCGCGTGAGCGTCTCGCGCATGCAGGCGAGATCGTCGCCGGCGGGCGCGTCCTTCATGCGGTAGCGGCGATAGGCGTTCTTGTCGGGCGCGCCGTCTTCGAACACGACGCGGCTCGCGACCGCGAGCGTGCCCGCGAGGTTCGACACGTCGTAGCACTCGATGCGCCGCGGCGGCTGGCGGAGTCCGAGCTTCTCCTGCAAGTCGTCGAGCGTGGCGTCGATCGTTTCGCGAGCGGCGAGCCGGCGCTCGAGCGCGCTCTCGGCGTTCTTTTGCGCGAGATCGCCGAGCTCGCGCGGCGCACCGCGCTGCGGCACGCGCACGTCCACCGCCCTGCCCGCGCGCTCTCCGAGCCACGCCGTCAACGCCTCGAGCTCGCTCGGCTCGGTCGACACCAACACTTCCGCCGGCGCCGCGCTCGCCGCTTCGCCCGCGTAGAACTGCGCGAGGAAGCTCGCCATCACGTCCGCGTCGGGGATCTCGACCTGCGAGAACGCGTGCTCGGCGGCGCCGATCACGCGCCCCTCGCGCACGTGCAGCACCTGCAGCTGCACCTCGCCCGCGCGCCGCGCGAGCGCGAACACGTCGCGATCCTGCGCGCGCTCCGAGACGATCTGCTGGCGCGCGACGGTGTCCTCCACCGCCGCGATGCGGTCGCGCAGCTGCGCCGCCTCCTCGAAGCGCTCCTCCTCGGCGGCGAGGTCCATCTTCGCCCGTAACAACTGCGTCAGCTCGGCGCTGCGCCCCCGCAGGAACAGCTCGGTGCCGTGCAGCAGCTCGGCGTAGGCCTCCGTCGTCACGCGGTTCACGCACGGCGCGGGGCAGCGCTTCATCTCGAACTCGATGCACGGCCGGCCGCGCCGCGCGTAGTCGCGGAACACGCCCTCACTGCAGCTGCGCAGCGGGAACAGCCGGCGCAGGTGGTTCAGCGAGGCGCGCAGGTTCGTGCTCGAGGTGTACGGGCCGAAGTAATCCGCGCCGTCCTTGGCGAAGCGCCGCACCTGCGTGAGCCGCGGCCACGCCTCGCTGCGGTCGAGCCGCAGCGCGAGGTACTGCTTGTCGTCGCGCAGGCGCACGTTGAACGGCGGCCTGTGCTGCTTGATCAGCTCGTTCTCGAGCAAGAGCGCGTTCTTCACGCTGTCGGTCACGAGCACCGCCACGTCCCCGACGCGCGCCATCAGGTTCGGCACCTGCATGCGCCCGTCGCCGCCCGCGAAGTACTGCTTCACGCGGCTGCGCAGGTTCTGCGCCTTGCCGACGTAGAGCACTTTCCCGCGCGCGCTCTTCAGCAGGTAGACGCCCGGCGTCTGCGGCAGCGCAGAAGCGCGCTCAGCGAGATCGGCGGCGGTATCGGTCACGCCCGGCAAGGTACCCGCGCTGCGCGCGCGGCGACGTTCAGTCCGGGAACGACTCCCGCGCGCGCGGGCAGCCGAGCCGCCTACTTCACCTCGCGCGCCAGCACGATCTGGTAGACGCGCTTCGCGAAGTACCAGCGGCCGCCGCGCTTCACGTAGTCGTCCTCGTAGCGGCCGTGGATCGCGCGCTTCGTGCCGTCCTTGCCGTGCAGCTCTTCTTGCTGCCACCACGTCGCGTGCGCGGTGTCGCCGGTGACGACGATCGGGCCGGCGGAGGCGTAGAAGCCGACGAACGAGTAGCCGGACATCGCGCCCTGCCACATCGGGAAGAACTTGTCGCGGCCCTTCACGTCGCCCATGCCCGGTAGCGACCAGGTCGCGTCCTCGAGCCAGTTCGCCTTCCACGCCTCGCCGTCGAAGCGCATCACCGCGTCGTTGTAGGACTCGACGAGCTCGCGGATCGCGAGCCGATCTTCCACGGGACCGCTGCTGACCATGGGTGCCTCCTGATGTGAGGCGGCAGCTTGCAGCAGGTCGGGCGCGGGCGACAGCGGTTAGGCAGCCGGAGCAGCCGGGTCGTCGCGGAAGCAACGCGAGACCTCGCCGTTCGGCAGCGCGAACAGGCGCGGCTCCTCGCTGCGACAGCGCGCGAACACCTCGGGACAGCGCGTGTGGAAGCGGCAGCCCGGCGGCGGCGCGGCGGGCGAAGGCACGTCGCCCTGCACGCGCGCCTGAACGCCGCGGCGCAGCGGATCGATCGAAGGCGCCGCCGCGAGCAGGCCCTGCGTGTACGGATGCGCGGGCGCGCTGAAGATGCGCGCCGTCGCGCCGCGCTCGACGATCTGGCCGAGGTACATGACCGCGACTTCGTCTGCGAGGTAGCGCACGACCGAGAGGTCGTGCGTGATGAAGAGATACGCGAGGCCGAGCTCGTCCTGCAGGTCGCCTAACAGATTGAGGATCTGCGCCTGGATCGAGACGTCGAGGGCGGAGACTGCCTCGTCGCAGATGATCAGCTGCGGCTCGACCGCGAGCGCGCGCGCGATGCCGAGGCGCTGGCGCTGGCCGCCCGAGAACTCGTGCGGGTAGCGCCACAGGTGGTCGGGGTTCATCTGCACGCGGCGCAACAGCGCGGCCGCGCGCTCGGTGCGCTCGGCGTCGTTCGTGCCGATGCCGAACGACTCCATGCCCTCGCACAGGATGTCGCGCACGCGCATGCGCGGATCGAGCGATGCCTGTGGATCCTGGAAGACGATCTGCAGGCGCTGCCGGAGCGGGCGCAGCTCGTCCTGCGAGAGCGCGCGCAGGTCCTTGCCTTCGAACCACACCTTTCCAGCGATCGACGGCACGAGTCCGAGAATCGAGCGGCCCACCGTGGTCTTGCCGCAGCCCGACTCGCCGACGAGCGCGAGCGTCTTGCCGGGCCAGATCTCGAGGTCGACGCCGTCGACCGCGCGCACGTGGCCGACCGTCTTGCGGAAGAGTCCGCGCTTGATCGGGAACCAGGTCGTCAGGCCCTCGACCCTCAGCAGCGGCGCAGCGTTCGTCATCGCGCGCCCTCCTGCTCCACCGCGAAGCACGCGGCCCAGTGCCCATCGCCCAGCGCCGTCTGCGCCGGCGCGCTCGCGCTGCACTTCTCAATCACGCGCGGGCAGCGCGAGGCGAAGCGGCAGGCCGCGGTCCACTCGGTCGGCGGCGGCACGACGCCCGCGATCTCGTGCAGGCGCTCGCCCGGCTGCGCGAGGCCGGGCATCGATTTCAAGAGACCGACCGTGTACGGGTGCCGCGGGCGCGCCAGCACGTCCTCGCGCTTGCCCAGCTCGACGATGCGGCCAGCGTACATCACCGCCACGCGATCGGCGAGCTCGTTCACGACGCCGAGGTCGTGGGTGATCAGCAGGATCGCGGCGTCGCTCTCGCGCTGCAGCTCGCGCATCAGCTCGAGCACCTGCGCCTGAATCGTGACGTCGAGCGCGGTGGTGGGCTCGTCGGCGATCAGCACCTGCGGCTTGGTCGCGAGCGCCATCGCGATCATCACGCGCTGCTTGAGCCCGCCCGAGAGCTGGTGCGGGTACGCGTCGAAGCGCTGCTCGGCATCGGGGATTCGCACGCGCTCGAACAGCTCGATCACACGCTTTCGCGCCTCGCCGTGGGAAACCTTCTCGTGCAGGCGGATCGCCTCGACGACTTGCTCCCCCGCGCGCAGCACAGGCGAGAGGCTCGTCATCGGCTCCTGGAAGATCATTCCCAGCTGGGTGCCGCGAACCTTGCGCATCTCGGGCACGGGGAGCTTCGTGATGTCGCGCCCATTCAGCTCGATCACGCCCTCGATCGCGCCCGGCTTCGGCACGAGCCGCATCGCTGCGAACGCCGTCATCGACTTGCCGCAGCCCGACTCGCCGACCAGCGCGAGCACTTCGCCGCGCGCGATCTCGAACGAGACGCCATCGACGACGGGGAGGCGCTGCCCCGCGTTCGGGAAAGTGATGCGCAGATTCTCGATGCGGAGCGCGGGCTGCGTCATCGCTTACTCGCGCTCCCGCGCCGTGCGCGGATCGAGCACGTCGCGCAGCGCGTCGCCCACGAGGTTCACGGCGAGCAGCAGCGCGAAGATCGCGGTGCCCGCTGCGGCGATGTTCCACCACACGATCGGCTCGCGCGCGAGCTCGTTGCGCGCCTGGTCGATCATCTGGCCCCAGCTGCCGTCCACGCCGATGCCGAGGTACGAGAGAATCGTCTCGGAGATCACGAGGCCGGAGAACAGCAGCACGAACGTGATGATCACGAGGTGGAACAGGTTCGGGACGATGTGGCGCCACAGGATGCGCGCCTCCGACACGCCGAGCGCGCGCGCGGCCTGCACGTAATCGAGCTCGCGCAGCTTCAGCGTCTCGCCCCGCGAGACGCGCGAGAGCCCGACCCAGCTCGTGACGCCGAGCGCGAAGCACACCTGCCAGGTGCCGCGCCCGAGCGCCATCACGATCGCGATCAGCAGCAAGAGCGACGGGATCGAGGCGAGGGTCGACATCACGAAGAACACCAGGTCGTCCCAGCGGCCGCCGAAGTAGCCCGCGGTCACGCCCAACAAGAGCGCCAGCGGGATCGCGATCGCGCTGGTGAAGCCGCCGATCAGCAGCGCCACGCGCGCACCCTTCAGCGTGCGATAGAGCACGTCGCGGCCGAGGATGTCGGTGCCGAGCAGGTGTCCGCCGGGATCGTTGAGCGCGAACTTCTCGTAGAACGTGACGTCCGCGAGCGGCGCCGAGTAGCTCTCCTCCGCGACGCCCGCGAAGGCGCGGTCGATCACGCTGCGCGCCTCGTTCGCGGCGACGACGTCCTCGCCCTTCGTCTCTCCGCCGATCCACGCGATCGAGTCCAGCAGCGCGATCCCGACGAACAGCGCGATCACGAGCACCGACCCCCAGCGCCGCCGCCACACCTCGGCCAGCGCCTCGCGCCAGAGCCGGTTCTTACGGATCGCGCGCCCCGCCCAGAGCCCGAGCGCGAGCAGCGCGGCGACGATCAGATTCCCGACGACGTGCGCTTCCACGCCTACTCCAGCCGCACGCGCGGATCGACGAGCGCATAGCTCACGTCGGTGATGATCTGCGTCACCACGAACGCGAGCGCGCCGATGAACACCATCACGCGCAGCGTCGCGAAGTCGTTGGCGTTGATCGCGTCGACCGTGATGCCGCCGAGGCCGGGGATGCCGAAGAAGGCCTCGAGCAAGAGCGAGCCCGTGAACAGGAACGGGATCGTGAGCAGCACGCGCGTCAGCACCGGGATCAGGCTGTTGCGCAGCACGTGGCGCAGCATCACGCGCATCTCGCTCGCGCCCTTGGCGCGCGCGGTGCGCACGTAGTCGCGGCTCGTTTCCTCCACGAACACGGTGCGCAGGAAGCGCACTTCGCCGCCGACGCCCGAAATCACGCCCACGAGCACGGGCAGCGCGAGGAAGCGCGCGATCACGTCTGGATCGCGCGAGAAGCCGGAGAGCGGGAACCACGAGAGCAGCTTCGCGATCAGGTACTGCGCGCCGATGATCTGCAGCAGGATCGGCAGCGACATCAGCAGCACGCACAGGAACACGCCCATGCGATCGATGTAGGTGCCGCGGAAGACCGCGACGAAGAGGCCGACGGCGATCGCGAGCGCGATCTCGATCAGGAACAGCGGGATCATCAGCGCGAGGCTCGCGGGCGCACCGCGCGCGAGGCGCTCGCCGATCGGCACGCCGTCGACGTCGCTGTGGCCGAAGTCGAACGTGAGCATCCGGCGGTAGTGGTCGTACAGCAGGTTGTTACGGAGCCCGCCCTCCGCGAACGAGGGCAAGAGTGGGCGGTCGTAGCCGTGGTTCGCCTTCCACTGGTCGATCGCCGATTGGCGCGCCTTCTCGCCGAGCGCGCGGCGCGCGATGTCGTCGGGCGAAGCGACGGTGAAGAACAGCACGAACAGGAGGCCGAGCACGCCGAGCACGACGCCGAAGCCGTAGGCGAGCCTGCGGATCACGTAGGCGGCCACGTCACTGCCGCTCGCGGAAGAAGGTGCGGAACGCGGGGATCATGCCGAGCACGAGCGCGAGACCGATCGCGTACGCGGGCCAGCGCACGGGGCGATTCCAGGCCGCGCGCTGCTGCGTGCGCAGGTCGGGATCGACCGCGTAGTACTTCGACATCGGCTGCGACATCCCGAACTGCTTCACGTTGTGGATCCAGCCGTGCACGAGCAGGTAGTCCTCGGGGTGATAGAGCTCGATGTGCGGGCGCTCCTCCTCGATCACGCGGCGCATCGCCTGTATCACGGCCATGCGCTCCGGGCCGTTGTCCATCACGCGCATCTGCTGGAAGTACTTCTCGAACTCGGGGTGGCAGAAGTTCGTGCTGTTGGGGCCGCCGACGGTCGAGCGCCGGTAGTCGCAGCTGCGCAGGAAGAAGAAATTCTCGGGATCGGGATAGTCCGCGGACCAGCCCCAGAAGTAGACCTGATAAGCGAGGCGCTGAACCTTGTTCTGGAACTCGTTGTAGGTGGTCGCCTTCAGCTCGACGTCGAGGCCGAGCTTGCGCCACTCGTTGATGAAGAACTCGTCCTGCAGCTCCTGCACCGTGTTCACGATGTACGCGTCGAAGCTGAGCTTCAGCGGCTTGCCCGTGGCGGGATCGACGCCGTCCGGGTAGCCCGCCTCGACGAGGAGCTTTCGCGCGCGCTCGAGGTCGGGCTTGCGATACGGGTTCACGTATTCGGGGTCGTAGCCGTAGAGGCCCGGCGGAATCATCGACTGCGAGGCGAGCCCGCGGCCG
Organism: Deltaproteobacteria bacterium; assembly: GCA_016875395.1. Classification (NCBI taxonomy): domain Bacteria; kingdom Pseudomonadati; phylum Myxococcota; class Myxococcia; species Deltaproteobacteria bacterium. The sequence goes on from VGRF01000040.1 coordinate 18,243, forward strand.
TTCAGGAACAGGCGAATCCACGTTTCGGAGTCGATCGCGAGGCTCATCGCCTGCCGCAGCTTCTTCGCTCGCTCGCCGCCCTTCGCGCCGACGACGGCGTCCTCCATGTTGAAGCCGAGATAGAACCATCCGGGCGACACGGTGCTCGAGAGCTCGATGCCCTTCTGCTCCATTTCCGGCGAGAGCCGATCGTTCTTCACGACCTGATCGAAGCTCTCGCGGATGATTCCCGAGCGGTCGTAATAACCCTGCAGGAACTTGTGGAAGCCCGGGATCGACTCTTTGTCGCGCCGGTACTCCAGGCGATCGGCCAAAGGCAGTCGCTGGCCCGCGTACTCGAGGAGCCCGCGCTCTGCGTCGCCGGGCTCGCCCTCGCTCGGGTAGAACGCGCCCGGCGCTTCCTCCGGACTCTTCGCCTTCAGGCCGTACCAGTTCTCGTTCTTCACGAACTGCACGAACGCCTGCTTGTCGTACACGGTGAGCTTGAACGGACCGGTGCCCACCGCCCAGTCGCGGAACAGCGGGCGGCCCTCTTCGCCGTCGTAATAAGCGACGGATTCCCACGCGATCGGCGACGTGAACTCGAGCGCGAACCAGTAGAGGATCTGCGGGTACGGGCGCGTGAGGTGAATCTCGAGCTCGTAGGGCGTCGGCGTCTTCACGCCCGCGATGCCGCCGAGCGCGGCGTACTGCTCGTGCTTCGGCAGCGCGGCGAACTCGGCGTCCGCCTTGCGGCGCTCTCCCAGCGCGGTCATGAACGCCTCGAAGCCGTCGATGTTCAGGAACGCGTCGCGCACCTGGACTTCGAGCAGCGGGTCGGCGAGGCGCTGCAGCTGGAACGCGATGTCGCGCGTCGTCGCCTCGCGCGTGCGAAGTCCCGGCCCGGCGAGCTCGAAGCACGGGTCGCTGCTGAACAGCACGCCGGGCCGCATGCGGAAGCGGTAGATCACGCTGCCGTCGGGCTGCGCCTCCGCGTGCGGCACTTCGGTCGCGAGGCTCGGGATCAGCTCGAAGGGCCGTTTCAGATAGTGGTATTCGAGCAGCTTGTCGTGAACGAGGCCGGTGAAGGCATGCGCGACGACATCGTAGGCCTCGGCGACGTCGAGCCTGCGCGGCGCGTCGCTGAAGGCCTGATAGAGCACCTTCTCGCCCGACTCGGCCTCCGAGTACGGGCTGTTGTTGCACGAGAGCACGGCGAGCATGGCCGCAGCCAGTACGACGCTTCGCCGAGCTCTCATGGGCGCGCCTCCGCGTCTCATTGTGCCGGGGCTTTCAGGCGAAACCAGCTCGGATCGAGATTCGGATTCACCTCGGCGTCGCGAATCTCGAGCACCGCGCTGCCCTTGTACGAGATGAAGTCGAGCTCGATGCGATGCGGGAACGCGGCTGCGCCCTCGCCTCGCCAATCCCCGAAGCGCGCGACCGCGAGCTCCTGCGCGTCGAGCGGCGACAGCACGCGCGCTTCGCGGAAGACGCCCGCCGCGTCGAAGGTGACTCCGCGGTCCGCCCAGCTGAAGCGCAGATCGCCGGCCGCGTTCAGCTCCGCGCGCGGAGCCTCGTCGGGAATCGCGGGCGCGGCCAATAACAACCCCACCGCTTCGCTCGGCAGCAGCGGAATGCGCGCCACGCGCCAGAGCACGCCGGCGTCGACCGGCCCCGTCTCGATCTTGCCCGAGTCGGCGCGGTAGATGTCGTACTCGGCGCCGTCGCTCGCCAGCACGAGCACGCGCTGATTCAGCACGCCCACGACTTCGATGCGCAGCTTCGCGTCGCGCTCCGCGAGCACGAGCTGCTTCGAAAACGACTCGCCGGCCGCACCCGCCAGCTCGACGCGCGCGTTGGCGCGCACGGAGTGCCGCGCGGCGGCGTGCGCGCGCAACCACGCGAGGCGCTCGTCTGCCCGCGCATCGCCGGCGGCGACCGCCTGCCACTCCGCGACGGGCGGCGGCGTCACGCACGCACTGAGCGCCGCGCTCAGCATGAACAGCGCGAGCGCGCCTGCCTTCATCGCGGCGCGAGCTCGCGGCGCAGGCGCTCGAGCTTCGCGGCGAGCTCGGGCTGCTCGCCGGCGCGCGGCGACTGAGTCACCGCGAGCTCGTACTTCTGGAGTGCGGTGCGCTTCTTGCCGAGCGCGAGGTACACGTCGCCGAGATGCTCGGAGATCACCGGATCTCCGCCGGTGAGCCTCTGCGCCTCTTCGAGCTTCACGCGCGCCTTCTCGAAGAGCGCACGCGCCGCCGGCTGGCGCCCCGCGGCGAGCTCTTGCTTCCCGCGCTGATAGAACACCCAGGCGAGGCTGTCCGTGATGAAGCCGTCGTCGGGACGCTGCGCGAGCGCGCGCTCGATCAGTCGCTGCGCCTCGTCGAGGCGCTCGCCGCGCTCGGCCCAGCTGTAGCCGACGAAGTTCAGCGCGCCGGCGTGATTCGGATCGAGCGCGAGCGTCTCGTTCATCTTCGCGATCGCGGCGTCGAGCTCGCGCGCTTCGCCGCGCAGAATGCCGATGTTGTAGTGCGTCTCGGCGTCGTCTGCGTCGCCGCGCAGCATCGCCTCGAGCTCTGCGATCCCGCCTGTGAGGTCGCCGCCTTTCGCGACGAGGCTCGCGTGGTAGTAGGCGAGCGGCTTCGAGTTCTCGATCGCTTGCGCGCGCTCCACCTCGAGCCGCGCGCCTTCGAAGTCGCCACTCGCTTCGAGGATGCCCGCGACCTGCACGCGGCCATCCGAGAAGCGCGGGTGATCCTCTGCGATGCGATCGAGCGCAGTGAGCGCGCCCTCCACGTCGCCGGAGCGCCGGCGCGCGACGCCGAGGAAGTAGGCGATCTCGTACTGCTCGGGGAAGAGCTCGGAGACGCGCGCGAGTCGGGCCTCCGCCTCTTTGAATGCGCCGCGCTGCAGGTCGATCAGCGCGAGCCGCATCGTGGTGCGCAGGTCTTCGGGCTGAAGCTGCTCGGCGCGCGCGAGCGATTTCACGCCATCGGCCTCGCGGCCGAGGTCGAACTCCGCCTCGGCCTTCGCGAGCCACGACGACGCGTCGTTCGCATCGCGCCACAACAGCTCCGCCAGCACGCCGAGCTCTCCGAGCCGGTCGCCGCGCGCGCGACGGCCGGCGGCGATCGCGGCGAGGTACTGCGTCTCGCGCGGCTGCTTCGCGCTCGCCTCGCGCAGAATCTTCTCCGCGGCCGCGGCGTCGCCGAGCTTCTCGGTCACCTCCGCGAGGTTCAGCCAGCCCGCCGGCGTCTCGGGCTCCACGTCGACCTGCCAGCGCGCCACGCTTCGCGCGCGTTCGAAGTCGCCCTGCTCGAGCCACGCGGAGTAGAGAAACGCCGCGGCCTCGGGGTCGAGCGGCTCGCCGTTCGGCGCCTCGAGCAGCGCCGCCATCCCCGCGTAGTCGCGCTCTGCGCGCCGCGACTCCGCGAGGAATTGGCGCAGCCACGCGTCTTGCCCGCCGGCTTCGCGCGCGCGCGTCGCGTAGTCGATCGCGGCGTCCGTGCTGCCCAGACGGAACGCGAGCTGCGCCGCGCGCGTGAGCAGCTCCGCGTCGGCCGGCGCGAGCGCCACCGCGCGCTCGTACGCCGCGAACGCCTCGTCGAGCTCGCCCGAATCGAGACTCGCATGGGCGTGCTCGAGCTCCTCGTCGAGCGTGCGCGCAGGCTCGGGCGGCGTCGTGTCCGGCGCGGCGCTCGCTTCCGGCGGCGCGGGCATGGGCGGGAAGCTCGGCTCGCGCTGCGGCGCCGACGACGCGCACGCGGCAAGCCCGAGCGCGAGCGCTGCCGCCGCGAGGCTCCTCATTCGACTGGGCTACCGGCCCAGGTAGCCGCTCTTCTCGAGGTACCCGAGCACGACGTTCACGCTCTGCTCGAGCGTCTGGCTGCCGGTCTCGAGCACGAGCTCGGGCTTGTCCGGCGCTTCGTACGGCGCCGAGATGCCGGTGAACTCCGGGATCTGACCGGCGCGCGCCTTCTTGTAGAGGCCCTTCGGATCGCGCGCCTCGCACGTGGCGACGTCCGCCGCGACGTACACCTCGACGAAGTCACCCGGCGCGAACAGCGCGCGCACCTGATCGCGATCGGCGCGGTACGGCGAGATGAACGAGGTGAAGACGAGCACGCCGCAGTCGGTGAAGAGCTTCGAGACCTCGCCGATGCGGCGAATGTTCTCGGTGCGGTCTTCCGGCGAGAAGCCGAGGTTCTTGTTGAGGCCGTGGCGCACGTTGTCGCCGTCGAGCACGTAGGCGAGCTTGCCGCGCTTCACGAGCTCGGCTTCCACTGCGACCGCGACCGTCGACTTGCCCGAGCCCGAGAGCCCCGTGAGCCACACCGTGGCGCCGCGCTGTCCCAGGACCGCTTCGCGGTCGCGTCTATTGATGCTCCCGGCGTGCCAAGTGATGTTCGTTGCCTTTGTTCCGCTCACAGGCGTCTCCTGACCGCGTTGGTCCTTGTTTACTTCGCATCGGCCTCGAAGACTCGGCCGCTGCTGCGCGCTTCGCCGACGCGCGTCGATGCATCTGAGCCACCTCGACCGTCGGAGCGCGTCGGCGAATCCTCTTGGTTTACTCCGCTCGGCTTCGCCTCGCTGCGCGCTTCGCTTGCGGCCTCGGCCGACCTGCTCGGGAGGAGCGTTCGACATCGAGGAGGATCCGACTCGGCTGTTGCGCGGGGCTAGGGCTCGGCTTCTGGCTTCGGGCCTCAGGTCTCTAAGGGCGGCGCAACGTAGCGGTGGGGTTACGCGGGTGCTGCGGGGTTTTTCGAGGTGCGGAAGGTGCGCACTTCGGCGGCAATTCGGCGGGCGGCGAAGTCGATCTCGGCTTCGGTGGTGAAGCGGCCGAGGCCGATGCGCAGCGACGCAGCGATGCGCTCGGGAGCGAGGCCGAGCGCGGCGAGCACGTGGCTCGGCTCGGGCTTCGCGCTGCTGCAGGCAGAGCCGGTGGAGAGCGCGACGTCGTGAAGGCGCGCGATCACGGCGTCTGCGCGCACGCCCTCGAACGCCACGTTCAGGTTGCCCGCGAGGCGCGGCGACTCGGCGCCGTTCACGAGCACGCCCCCGGCGAGCTCTCGCAGCTGCGCGACCAGGCGCTCGCGCAAGCGCCCGAGCCGCGCGGACTCGGCGGCCTGCTCGGCGACCGCAATCGTCAGGGCGCGCGCGAAGCCGACGATCAGCGGCGTCGCGAGCGTGCCGCTGCGCATCCCGCGCTCCTGCCCGCCGCCGTAGAGAATTGGCGCGAGCGCGATCCGCTCGCCGCTGCGGCGCCGGCGCCGCACGTAGAGCGCGCCGATGCCCTTCGGACCGTACAGCTTGTGCGACGAGACCGAGAGCAAGTCGACGCCGAGCGCCTCCACGTTCAGCGCGATCTTCCCCACCGCCTGCGCCGCGTCGCTGTGAAACAGCACGCCGCGCTCGCCGCACACCCCCGCGATCTCGGTGAGCGGTGCGAGCGCACCGATCTCTCCGTTCGCGGCCATCACCGACACGAGCGCCGTCTCCCGCGTGATCGCGCGCGCAACGTCGCCCGGCGAAACGCGACCGCCCGCATCGACCGGCAGCACCGTGAGCTGCGCACCCTGCTTCGCGAGCGCACGCGCCGTGTCGAGCACGGCGGGATGCTCCGTCGCCGCAGTCACGACGTGCGAGCCGATCGCGCCACGCGCGCGCACGACGCCCTGCAACGCGAGGTTGTCGCTCTCCGTCGCGCCGCTCGTGAACACGATCTCGCGCGGATCCTCCGCCCCGAGCGCGCGCGCAATCTCCTCGCGCGCATTCTCGACCGCCGCCTCCGCCCGCCACCCAAACGCATGCGACGCACTCGCCGGATTCCCGAACTCCGCGCTCCAATACCCCCGCATCGCCTCGACCACGCGCGGATCACAAGGCGTGGTCGCGTGATGATCGAGATAAATGGGCACGCGAGAAGCCACAGCCCCGTCCGTCACCGCGCTCTCCGAATTCCTGAGCGCACGTCACGCCCAGCAAACGAGTCAGAACGACCTCGAAGTCGAACGCTCCACCCAAGCACGTCGGCCGAGACCGCAAGCGAAGCGCGCAGCAGCGGCCGAGTCTTCGAGGCCGATGCGAAGTCAACAAGGAAAGACCGAACGCGAAGGCCCGTCGACGCCTCGCGGACCCGCACACCCACTACGCCGAAAACGACTGCCCACACCCGCACGAATTCTTCGCGTTCGGATTATTGATCTTGAAGCCCGACTCCATCAGCGAGTCGAGGTAGTCCAGCGTCGTTCCCACCAGGTAGAGCGCGCTCTTCTCGTCCACGACCACGCGCACGCCCGCGCTCTCGATCTGCGTGTCGTTCTCCTTCAGGTTGGGATCGAACGACAGCTGGTACTGCAGCCCCGAGCAGCCGCCGCCCACCACCTTCATGCGCAGCGCGTGCGTGGCCGCTTTGCCCTCGGCGTCGAGCAAGCGCTTGATCTGCGACGCGGCGGACTCGGTGACGTTGATCAGCGACATCGGTGCTCCTTGGCGCGAAGTGGCGAAATCTAACAGCGCCGCGAAATCGGAACGAGATCGGTCTTGATTCGTGGGCCCGCGACGACACTCCCGGGGACGGCCCCTCAGCCCCCGTGCGCGGCACCGCCGCTCGGCCCGAGCCGCACGAACACTTCGCGATTCCCCGCTGGCCCGGCGAGGCGGCTCTCGGCTTCTCCGAGCGGCTCGTAGCCAAGCGCCGCCGCGGCTTCGCGCACGCGGGCGACCGCAGCGGCGCGGTCGGCGTCGTCGCGCACGACGCCGCCCTTCCCGACGCGCTCGCGGCCCACCTCGAACTGCGGCTTCACCATCACCAGCAACTCGGCACGCGGCGCCACCGCCGCGATGCGCGGCAGCACGAGCGTGGCCGAGATGAAGCTCACGTCGACCACGACGAGCGCGACCGGCGGCTCGGGCGGCACCTGCTCCGCGCTCATCTCGCGCGCATTCACGCGCTCGACGACCGTCACGCGCGGATCGCCGCGCAGCTTCAGGTCGAGCTGCCCGTAGCCGACGTCGAGCGCGATCACGTGCGCCGCGCCGTGCTGCAGCAGGCAATCGGTGAAGCCGCCCGTCGAGGCCCCCACGTCGAGGCAGCGCTTGCCCGCGACCTCGACGCCGAGATCCGCCAGCGCGCCCGCGAGCTTCTCGCCGCCGCGCGAGACGTAGCGGCGCTCCTCGCCGCGCACGCGCAGCGCCGCGTCCTCCGCGATGCGCGTGCCGGGCTTGTCGACCGGCGCGTCGTTCACGAGCACGCGGCCGGCGAGGATCAGCGCCTGGGCCTTCGTGCGCGTCTCCGCGAGGCCGCGGGTGAGCACGAGCTCGTCGAGGCGGAGCTTGGTAGGCATGGTCGAGGCCTAGCACGCGGGCCTACGCCGCGATGCGCTCCCAAGATTGTGTGCCACCCCAAGGATCTCTCGGCCACATGAGAGGGAGGGACCCAGCATGAACCGCGCAGCTTTGCTCCTCGCGCCCGTCGTGGTCACCATCGCTGTCGCCTCACAGGCGGCGCCCCTCATCGAGAGCGCGGTCGGCGCGTCCTCGACTCTCTACGACACGGCAGGCTTCGTCTTGGCCGAGAACTCGGACTCCGCTCAAACCCTCGCCGCGGGGGTCGTCGTGTCGGAGGCAGTGTTCGACGCCTACCCCGGAGGCGCTTGCCCTAGCCCCGGTGGGTGTTTCGCGGCTTCCGCCTCGGCCGTCACGGATTTTGGGTCGAACCGCGTCCGGAGCTATGCCTCCGAGTACGACGAGCACCCGAACGGAAACACGCGAATCGAGGACAGCGCTTCAGCCCGGAGCCTTTGGGCGGACGACTGGTCGTTTCAGTTCAGCGGGCCAGGTTCGGCGGTCACCCTCGACATCGCGTTAGACGGCTTCTGGGGAAACTGGGGGCGCGTCAGCTATGAGATCAGCATCGTCGACGCGAGCTCGGGAACCCAGGTCGCCTACGCAATCGCCGACTCCACGTGCGCATGCGCGCCCCTTCCGCCCCCGTTTCCCGCGCTGGGTCAGATCCCGCTTTCAGATGGCGGCAACGCCGACGGTCGCTTCGACGCGACGTTCCAGCTCACCTTCGTTCCGCTGGCCGGAGCCACTTACCGGGTGCTCGCGATCTTGACCGCGACCAGTGAACCCGCGATCGCCGGAGTCGACGGCGCCACGGTCGACGTGTTCAACACGGCTCGCGTGACGGCGGTGCGGCTCGCGAATGGGATGACGCTCAGCTCCGCTGCCGGCGCTGAGGCGAACTACAACGTGATGGTCCCGGAGCCGAGCAGCGGGCTTTGTCTGCTCGTCGCGGGGGTCATGGGGATACGCGTTCGCGGTCGCGGTCGCGGCTAGCCGCGCGTCCCCAACAGCTCCCGCAGCGTCTTCGCCATCCCCGCCACATCGAGCCCCGCTGCCGCGCGCTGCTTCGCGGGGCTGCCGTGCTCGTGCAGCTGGTCGCCCAGCGCGAGCGCGTGCACCGGCGTCGCGACGCCCTCGCGCGCGAGCAGCTCGAGCACGGCGCTGCCGAAGCCGCCCATGCCGGTGTGCTCCTCGACCGTGATCAGCGCGCGCACTTTGCGCGCGAGCGCGAGGATGCGCGCCTCGTCGAGCGGCTTCGCGAAGCGCGCGTTCAGCACGGCGCACGAGACGCCCTCGGCGGCGAGCTCCGCAGCGGCGTCGAAGGCGACGTGCGCGAGCGTGCCGTAGGCGAGGATCGCGGCGTCGCTGCCGTCCCGTAACAATTCGGCCTCGCCGACGCGGACGGCCTTGATCTCGGGATCCATCGGCACGCCGAAGCCTTCGCCGCGCGGGTAGCGAATCGCCGCGGGGCCGGGGTACTCGACCGCGGTGCGCAGCATGTGCTGCAGCTCGTTCTCGTCCTTCGGCGCGAGGCAGATGATGTTCGGGAGCGTGCGCAGGTACGCGATGTCGAACATGCCCTGATGCGTCGCGCCGTCCGCGCCGACGAGGCCCGCGCGGTCCATCGCGAAGGTCACGTCGAGGTTCTGCAGGCACACGTCGTGAACGACCTGGTCGTACGCGCGCTGCAGGAACGTGCTGTAGATCGCCGCGACCGGCTTCATGCCCTCGCTCGCGAGGCCCGCCGCGAACGTGACGGCGTGCTGCTCGGCGATGCCGACGTCGTAGAAGCGGCTCGGGAACTCGCGCTGGAACAGATCGAGGCTCGTGCCGTCCGCCATCGCGGCCGTGATGCCGACGATGCGCGCATCCTCGCGCGCGAGGCGGATCAGCGTGTCGGCGAACACGCGCTGGTATTTCGGCGGTCCGGGCTTCGAGGGGAGGAACTTGCCCGACTCGACGTCGAACGGATTCACGCCGTGGTACTTGAACGGATCGTTCTGTGCGGGCTCGTAGCCGTAGCCCTTGGCGGTGAGCGCGTGCACGAGGATCGGCCCGTCGCCCGCCTGCAGCATCGCCTTCACGTTCTCGAACGTTTCGAGCACGACGTCGATGCGGTGCCCCTGGATCGGCCCGACGTACTTGAAGCTGAGCGCCTCGAACAACAGCCCGGGCGAGAAGAAGACCTTCAGCGACTCTTCGGCCTTCTGCGCCCAGTGCAGCATGTCGCCGGGCATCGAGCTGAGAAAGTCCTTCGCCCAGTGCTTCACGCGCCGCACCATCGGCGCCGAGAGCTTGCGCGAGAGGTACGACGACATCGCGCCGACGTTGGGTGAGATCGACATCTCGTTGTCGTTGAGCACGACCACGAGGTTTTTCTGCTTGAGGTCGCCCGCGTGGTTGAGCGCTTCGAACGCCATGCCCGCCGTCATGCCGCCGTCGCCGATGACGGCGATCGCGACGTTGTTACGGCCCTGGTGCTGCATCGCGCGCGCCATGCCGAGCGCCGCCGAGATCGACGTGCCCGCGTGGCCCGCGCCGAACGCGTCGTACGGCGACTCGCCGCGGCGCAGGAACTTTCCGATGCCGCCCTCTTGCCCGATCTTGGGGAAGCCTGCGCGCCGCCCCGTCAGCATCTTGTGCGCGTAGGCCTGGTGGCCGACGTCGAACACGAGCTTGTCGCGCGGCGTGTCGAACACGTAGTGCAGCGCGGTGATCAGCTCGACCGCGCCGAGGCTCGACGCGAGGTGCCCGCCGGTCGCGGCGACGTTGCGCACGATCTCTTCGCGCAGCGCCTCGGTCACCGCGGCGAGCTGCTCGCGCGGGAGGCGGCGGAGGTCCTCGGGCGAGGCGATCTGCTCGAGCACGTTCGTGGTCACTACTTCGCCGCTCACTTCTCTCTCCGCACGGCCATCTCCGCGAGCATGCGCAGCGCCGCGCCTTTCTCGCCCAGCCGCTCGATGCGCTTCAGCGCGCTCGCGAGCAGCGCGTCCGCGCGCGCACGCGCCCCGCCGGCTCCAAGCAGGGACACCACGGAACACGCCTCGTTCTGGTGCGCGTCGAGGACGTCGTCTGCGATTTGGAACGCCACGCCGACTTCTTCGCCGAAAGCCGCGAGGTTCGCCAGCAGTGCTGCGTCCGCGTTGCCGAGCCTCGCGCCGCACGCGACGGACGCCGCGATCAGCGCGGCCGACTTGCGCCGATGCACCGATTCGACGCGCGCGAGCGTCGCCGGGCCGCCCACGGCGAACGCGAGATCGTCGACCTGCCCGCCGACGAGCTGTCGCGAGCCCGCAGCGGTCGCGAGCGTGCGCGTGCACCACGCCACCGCCGCGGCGCCGCAGCTGCCCTCCGCGTCGGCGAGCACCTCGAAGGCGAGCGCGAGCAGCGCGTCGCCCGCGAGCAGCGCGTTCGCCTCGCCGAACGCGACGTGCACGGTGGGCCTGCCGCGGCGCTCCACGTCGTCGTCCATGCACGGCAGGTCGTCGTGAATCAGTGAGTAGGTGTGAACGAGCTCGACCGCGGCGGCTGCCGGCAGCGCGGCATCGGCGGTCGCACCCACCGCCTCGCAGCCTGCCAACACGAACGCGGGGCGCAGTCGCTTCCCGCCCGGGAACACGAGGTGGCGCATCGCCGCGTGCAGCACCGCGGGCGGCTCGCTCGCCGGCGGAAGGCGGCCCTCGAGATATCGATCCACGAGCGCGCTGCGCTCGCTGAGCCAGTCCGCACCCATTAGGACGCGTCGTCCTCGTCGGTTTCGAGCGGCTCGTCGAACGGTTCCGTCACGAGCCCCGCGCCTTGCTCGACCAACACCTCGATGCGGCGTTCCGCTGCGTCGAGCTCACCGGCGCAGCGCCGCGACAGTGCGACGCCTTGCTCGAAGGCCTTCAGCGCGTCTTCGAGCGGGAGATCACCGGACTCGAGCTGCTCCACGAGACCTTCGAGCTGCTCGAGCGCGCCCTCGAAGCTCTCGGTGGGGGCGGCTTCGGGCTTGTTCGAGGCGCTGCGGCGGGCCGGCATTGGCGGACTCTAACCGCTTCACTCGGGGGGAGCGGCAGGCGTTGCTTGGCGAGTGCCGCTGGCGGCGTGGTTCAGCTCTCGCTGCGCGCGCTCTTCACCGTGGCGGTCAGCTCGCCGCGCGCGAGGCGCAGTGCGATCTCGTCGCCTGGCGCAGCTTGCGCGGCGTCGCGCAGGATCTCGCCGCGCGCATCGCGCGCGAGCGCGTAGCCGCGGCCGAGCACCGCGAGCGGCGAGAGCGCGTCGAGGCGCGCAGCGGCGGTGGCGAAACGCGCGCGCGGCTGCGCGGCGATGCGCTGCGCGGC
>VGRF01000041.1 GCA_016875395.1 Deltaproteobacteria bacterium
TTCGCGCGGCGCGAGCACGCGCGCGGAGAGCAGCGCGCCCGCGGCGATCGCGCGCAGCGACGAGACGCAGCCCCTGCCCGCGAGTGCGCCGCCGCCGAAGGCGTCGCCAGCGAACGCGGCGGCTGCCGCAGCGAGCAGCTCGCGGACGGCGAGCGAGCCCGCGCCCCGCGCGGGCGACGAGCCTCCCGACTTCGACGCGATCCCGCTGCCCGACGAAGCGCCGCCGGAGGCCTACGAGCCGAGCGCGACTCCGCGCGCCGCGGCGACGCCGCGCTCCTCGGCGCCTGCGCCGCTCTCGCAGGTGTTCGACCGACTGCGCGCGTTCGCGCAGGAAGAGAACCGCGGCCTGTTCGCGGCGCTCGAAGGCGGCCGGCTGCTCGCGAAGAGCGACGACGCCCTGCGCATCGCGCTGCCCTCCGCGATCGCCGCGCGCCGCCTCGAGACGCGCAAGTCCGAGCTCGAGGGCGTGATCGCGCGCTTCTTCGGCAAGCCGATGCGTGCCGAGCTCACGGCCGACGCGGGCGCGGGCGCCGCGCAGATCGGAGCCAAGGCGAACGGCGGCAGCGAGACCGCGCGCAAGCGCCGGCAGGAGGCGCTGTCGCATCCCTCGGTGAACGCGGCGCTCGAAGTGTTAGGGGCCGAGATCGTCGAGATTCGCCCGCTCGGCGGCGTCTCGTAGGTGCGCACGCCCGCGCCGATCGAGCGGCTCGTCGCCGGGCTGCGCCGCTTGCCGGGCATCGGCGAAAAGTCCGCGACGCGCCTCGCGTTCCATCTGCTCACCGCGCCCGACGCTCAGGTGGCCGAGCTCGCCGACGCGATCGCGCGCGTGAAGCGCGAGATCGTGCTGTGCGCGGAGTGCTTCGATCTCACGGACGTGTCGCCGTGCGCCGTGTGCCGCGACGAGAAGCGCGACGCGGGCGTGATCTGCGTGGTCGAGGAGCCCGCCGACCGCGCCGCGATCGAGCGCAGCGGCGGCTTCGAGGGCCGCTACCACGTGCTCGGCGGCGCACTCGCGCCGCTCGACGGCATCGGCCCCGGCGAGCTGCGCGTGGCCGAGCTCGAAGCGCGCGTGCGCGGCGGCGCGGTGCGCGAAGTCATCCTCGCGACGAACCCGAACGCGGAAGGCGACGCCACCGCGCACCTGATCGCCGAGCGCCTCGCCGGCACTTCGGCGCGCATCACGCGCATCGCCTACGGCATGCCCCTCGGCGGCGACCTCGAATACGCCGACCACGTCACCGTGGGCCGCTCGCTCGCGAATCGCAAAGAGCTCTAAGCGCGCACTCGCGGCGCCTCGCCGCTGCACGCCGCCCTCCGAAAAGCGCGGGAGGCGCGGCTCAAAGCCGCGCCGATCCGCGCCCCGCCCGTGAAGGACGAACTACCTGCCAAGCCCCCGAACGCCGCGGCACGAGCCGCGACGCCAGCAAGAGCGTTCGCAGCGGGGCCGGGGGCGGCTGCGGCGAGGTCAAGCACAGCTCGGCCGCGATCACCGTGCAGCGCTGCGCCTCGACGCGACGCGTTCACCCACATCCATCGAGACGCCCACCAAGAGCGGCCGACAGCGAGCCACGAGCCGCAGCCGCCCCCGGCCCCGCCGCGAACGCGGAGCCCGCCCGAGCCTCCGCGCCCCGCGCACACACTCCTACTACGACACGAACGCCTCGATCTCCGCCGCCCGCGTCTCCGCATCCGCCTCGCCCAGCTCGATCAGCCGCGACAGGTAGTTCGGCTGGAACATCACCATCGAGAGCACGTCGTTGGAGCGCGTCTGCTGCGTGCCGAGGCCGCGCGTGAAGTAGCGGAACGCGCCAGGCAGCTCGGCCTCGAACTCGCTCGCGAGCTTGCCGAGGTCGCGCGAGGGCCGCAGCTGCAGCAGCTCCACGCGCCGCATCGCACCCCGCTGTTCGGGCGGCATGCGCTCGATCATCTCGTTGATGCGCTCGAGCGCGAGCGCATCGGCGTCGACGAGATCGAGGAACACCGCGTTGAACAGCACGCCCAGCATCTGCGCGATCGGCGGGTAGCCGTCCGTAACGACTTGCGCCGCTTCCTCGCGCGTGCGCGCGTAGCGCGTCGAGATCGTGATGATGCGCGACGCGCCGAGGTGCACCGCGGGCGAGAGCGGCGCGGTGAGGCGGATGCCGCCGTCGCCGTAGTACTGGCCGTCGACCGCGATGGCCGGGAAGAACAGCGGCAGCGCGGAGGACGCCATCACGTGCTCGACGCGCATCGCGGTCGCCACGCTCTTGCGGTCCGCGCGCTCCCAGGTCGCCACCTCGCGTCCCTGCACGAACGTCACCGACTGCCCGGTCGAGTAGCTGGAGGCGGTGATCGCGACCGCGCGCAAGCGGCCCAGCGCGAGGTTCTGCGCGACCCCGTGCAATGCGCCGTCGTCGCCGTGCAGTGCGACATCGAGAAAGCGACGCAGCGGGCGCGTGTCGACGAGCGCGTACGGGCGACGCTCCTTGATCGCCCCGCCCGTCGAGAGCTTCGCGCCCGTGCGGAGCACGCGGCCGATCAGGTGCAGCGGATCTACGTGAAAGACCTGGTCGACGGTGAGCCCGCTCCACAGCTGCGTGAGCGACTCGACGGTCGCGGCGAACGAACCGGTGCGCCCCGCCAGGTAGGCCGCGTTGATCGCTCCCGCGGAGACGCCAGTGAGGATCGGCGGGGCGAAATCGGGGATGCGACGCGCGAGTGCGCGCAGGAAGCCCACCTGATAAGCGGCGCGCGCGCCGCCTCCGCTCATCACGAGCGCGATCTCGCCGCGCGATCCCATCACGGCCTAATTGCTCGCCACGCCGCCGCGCAGTACGCGGCCGGCGAGCGCGCCGGTGTGCACGCCGCCCTGCATGAACGGCTGCCCGTTCACGAACGTGGCTGCGTAGCCGCTCGCGCGCTGCGCGAAGCGGCCCGCGCCGTTCGGGAAGTCGTGCACGTACTCGGGAACCGGCAGCGCGAGGCGCGCGGGGTCGATCACGTTCACGTCGGCGAAACTGCCCACGCGCAACTCACCGCGCTGCGCGATTCCGAACGCGCGGGCGGTGTCGGAGGTGAGTCGCTGCACCGCGCGCTCGGGCGAGAGCGCCCCCCGCGCCAGCACCCAGTGCGAGAGCAGGTAGGTCGGCGCGCTCGCGTCCATCGTGAGCCCGACGTGCGCGCCGGCGTCGGCGAGCCCCATCAGCACGACCTCGTCGCCGAGCATCGCGCCGATCGGCGCCTCGTCTTGATTCAGGAACGGGAGGCAGAGCAGCAGCTTGCCCTCGGTCTCGAGCGCGAGGTCGATGAACGCTTCGACGGGAAGCACGCCTCGGCGCTCGGCGAGCGCGAGCAGCTTGTTCTCGGGCCGGCAGTCGTACTGCGCGCGTCCAGCCGGCCCGTTCAGCACGAACCACGGCGCGAGCGAGTCGCGGTCCGCGCGCGCTTCGGCGACGAGCTGCCCGCGTCGCGCGGGATCGCGCAGCACGGCGAGGCGAGCTGTCAGGGAGAGCTCGCTCAGCGCGCGCCAGCTCGGGTGAAAGTCGAAGGGCGTGCGGTGCGCGATGCCGGTCAGCACGCCGATGAAGCGCGGCGCAGTCTGCGGGCGCAGCTTCGCGCCGCGCGCGTTCGCGGCCTTCGCGAGCGAGAGCGCGAGCTGCCAGTGCGCGCCCTGCCCGCGCGTCTGCGAGAGGTTGAACGTGAGGACGCCGCCGGAGCGCTTCGAGACGGCCTCCATCCACGCGAGCTCGCTCTCGACGCGCGGCTCGGAAGGGCCCTCGCCGTCGAAGCGCGGGGCGACCTCGAACACGCGCCCGCCGCGGCGCGCGAGCACGTCCGCGATCGCGAGCAGCTCGTCCGCGCGCGCGAAGGTGCCGGGCACGTAGCGGCCGTCGGGAACTTTGTGGCGCAGCGTGCGCGAGGAGGAGAAGCCGAGCGCGCCGGCGGCGAGCGCGTCGTCGACGGCGCTCGTCAGGGCCGCGAGCTCGCTCGCGCTCGGCGCCGCATCGGGGTCGAGGCTGCGCTCGCCCATCGCGAAGTACCGCGCGGCGCAGTGGCCGACCATGCCGCCCACGTTGAGCCCCTTCGGCACGCGCTCCAGCCAATCGAGGAAGCCGCCGTAGCCCTCCCAGTCGAACGGCAGGCCCTCGAGGATGCTGCGCGCCGGGATGTCCTCCACCGACTCCATCATGCGCGCGAGCGTCTCGCGGTCGCGCGCGCGCACCGGCGCGAAGGTCACGCCGCAGTTTCCGATCACGACGGACGTGACGCCGTGCCAGCACGAGGAGCTGCCGAGCGGATCCCAGGCGAGCTGTGCGTCGAGGTGCGTGTGGATGTCGACGAAGCCCGGCGTAACCCAACAACCCGCGGCGTCGATCTCGCGCGCACCTCGCTCCGCGATGCGTCCGATCGCCGCGATGCGGTCGCCCGCGATCGCGAGGTCCGCCTGGCGCGCGCGGGCGCCGCTGCCATCCATCACCGAGCCGCCGCGGATCACGAAGTCGTACGCCATGCGCTCTCCATACCACGAACGGCCTCTAAAGCCCCTGCTCGAGCGCGCCGAAACGAGCCGGAAGCCGGTGCGGGCGCAAACCCCGGGCGCTAACTAGGCGCGCGGGCGGGAGAGCCTGCGAGCCCGGTGACTTGGCAACGCTCTTGCCGGCCGATGAAAGCTGCGGGCGAGTCGCATGATGGACACGCAGATGGTCATGTACGAGGAGGATCACAAGAAGATCCTGCTCGTGATTGGCCGGCTGGTTCGAGAAGCGAACGCGAAGGCGGTGTTCGTCGTCGATCGCAACGGTCAGCTGATCGCTGAGGCCGGCGAGACGCGCGGCATCGACACGACTTCGCTGGCGTCGCTGACCGCGGGCACGATCGCCGCGACGGGCGGTCTCGCGAAGATCATCGGGGAGACGGATTTCCCGGTGCACTTCCATCAGGGCGTGAAGGACAACCTGCACGTCACGATGGTGGCGGGGCGCTGGATCCTCGTCGTCGTGTTCGACGAGCGCAGCTCGCTCGGTTTGGTGCGCCTGCGCGTGAAGAAGGCGATGGCCGACCTCTCGAAAGTGTTCGAAGACCTGAAGAAGAAGGCCGACTCGGAAGCGGCCAGCGGCTCGTCGCCGTTCGCCGAGATCACGGACGACGACATCGACAACCTGTTCAACGATTAGGGCCGCAGCACGCCATGTCGTTCATCAACTACTCCTCGCGCGAGATCAACTGCAAGATCGTTTATTACGGGCCCGGCCTGTGCGGCAAGACCATGAACCTGCAGTGGATCTATGCCAAGACCAACCCCGACCTGAAGGGGAAGATGATCTCGCTCGCGACCGAGACCGAGCGCACGTTGTTCTTCGACTTCCTGCCCCTCGCGCTCGGGCAAATCCGCGGCTTCAAGACGCGCTTCCACCTCTACACGGTGCCGGGCCAGGTCTTCTACGACGCGAGCCGCAAGCTGATCCTGAAGGGCGTCGACGGCGTGGTGTTCGTGGCCGACAGCCAGATCGAGCGCATGGAAGCCAACCTCGAGAGCATGGACAACCTGCGCATCAACCTGAAGGAACAGGGCTACGACCTCGACAAGGTCCCGTTCGTGATCCAGTACAACAAGCGCGACCTGCCCAACGCCGCCCCGCTCGAGGAGATGCGCCGCGCGCTCAATCCGATGGGCGTGCCCGATTTCGAGGCGTGCGCGTCGAGCGGCGCTGGCGTGTTCGAGACGCTCAAGCACGTCGCGAAGCTGATCCTGTCGGACCTGAAGCGGCTGGGGCGGTAGCGGTCCGTCGTACGTTGCCGAGCACAGCGGCCCGCCGCGGGCGTACAGTGCCCGCATGCCGTTGATCAACGTCGCCGGCCGCAAGGTCTACTACGAGTCGCACGGCCCGACCTCGGGCACGCCGCTCGTCCTCGTCATGGGAATGGGCGGCTCGTGCAAGGGCTGGCTGCCGCTGCAGGTGCCGGAGTTCTCTCAGCGCCACCGCACGCTGATCTTCGACAACCGCGGCGTGGGCGAGTCCGAAGATCCGGGCGGCCCTTTCACCACCGCCGACCTCGCCGACGATCTCGCGGGCCTGCTGCACGCGCTCGGCATCACGCGCGCGCACGTGCTCGGCGCGTTCCTCGGCGGCATGGCGGCGCAGCAGTTCGCGCTGCGTCACCCCGATCTGTTAGGGCGATTGGTCCTGGTCGGCACCTGGGCGCGGCCCGACGCCAAGCGGCGCCTTCTGCTCGAGAAGTGGCGCGCCATGGCGCGCAGCGGCGTGCCGCGAGAGATCTTCGTGAGCGAGCGGCTGCTCTGGACGCTGCAAGACGAGACGCTCGAGCAGCGCGACCTGATCGACGCGATGTCCGCGAGCTTCCCCGGCGAAGGCGCGGGGGCGACCGGCGACCTGCTCGCGCGCCAGTGCGACGCATGCCTCGGCCACGACGTGCTCGATCAGCTCCGCAACATCCCGCACCGAACGCTCGTGATCTGCGGCCGAAACGATCAGCTCACGCCGCCGAAGATGCACCGCGAGCTCGCCGACGAGCTGCACAACGCGCGCCTCGCGACGCTCTACGGCGCGCACCTCGTGATGGCCGAAGCGGCGCAGCAGCTGAACCAGGCGGTGCTGCACTTCCTCGCCGAGCGCTGACAGGCGAACGCCCGCGCCTCCGTAGTTTCCGCGAGTGATCCCGGTAGTCCCGCTCGTCGCCCGGCTCCGTGCAAGGTCCGAAGAGCCGGCAACAGCTTCGCAGGAAGGCGGAGCTTGCCGGGAGGGACCGACGTGAACGATTCAGGCGACTCCGTCGCAGTGCGTGCGAACCGCGTGCGCGCGTTGCGCGAGGAACGAATGATGAGCCGCGAGGAGCTCGCGCAGAAGGCGGGCGTCTCGCTGCGCACGATCTGGAGCGTCGAAACGGGACACGAATGCCGGCTCGACACCAAGCGCTCGATCCTGCGTGCGCTCGGGATTCCGCGCACGCGCTTTCGCACGGTGTTTCCGTCGCCCGCTGCTCCGGCGGCCGCAACGTCGCCGCTGGCGGGTGTGCTTGCGCCCCCCGCGGCGTAGTCGCGCCACCTCCGCGCGCCCGCAGGAGCTCCGATGTTCATTCTGATCGGCTGGGTCGTCGCGCTCGGCGCGGTGTTCGGCGGCTTCGTGCTCGCCGGCGGAAAGCTCGGCGCCCTGTTTCAGCCGCTCGAGCTGCTCATGATCGGCGGCGCAGCCATCGGTGCGCTCGTCGCCAGCAACCCGATGAAAACCCTCAAGTCCGTCGGCGCCGCCCTGGGCGCGATCTTCAAGGGATCTAGGTACACGAAAGCGCTCTACATGGAGCTGATGGCGCTGCTGTACGAGATCTTGATGAAGGTCCGCAAGGAGGGATTCCTCTCGATCGAGCGCGACATCGAGCAGCCCGAGAGCAGCGCGCTCTTCAGCAAGTTCCCGAACGTTCTCGCCGAACACCACGCCGTCGGCTTCATCACGGACTACCTGCGCCTGATGGCGAGCGGGAACCTGAACGCGCTCTAGATCGAGGCGCTGATGGACAGCGAGATCGAGACGCACCACCACGAGGCCGAGGCTCCCGTGCACGCCGTCCAGAAGATGGCGGACGGTCTCCCGGCATTCGGCATCGTGGCCGCCGTCATGGGTGTCGTTCACACGATGGAATCTCTCCATCTTCCGCCCGAGCAGCTCGGCATCTTGATCGCGCACGCGCTCGTCGGAACGTTCCTCGGGATCTTGCTGTCGTACGGCGTCGTCGCGCCCCTTGCCTCGATGCTCGACGTGAAGGCGGCCGAGGGAACGAAGCTGCTTCAGACCATCAAGGTCACGTTGCTCACGAGCTTGCAGGGCTACGCGCCCGCGCTCGCGGTCGAGTTCGGCCGCAAGGTGCTCTACTCGACGGAGCGCCCGGAGTTCGCCGAGCTCGAAGCGCACGTGAAGCAGAAGAAGGCGGCGTAGGCGCACGTGGCGGAGGGCACCCAACCGATCGTCATCAAGCGCATCAAGAAAGTCGCTGGCGGACACCACGGCGGCGCTTGGAAGATCGCGTACGCAGACTTCGTGACCGCGATGATGGCGTTCTTCCTGCTGATGTGGCTGCTGTCCTCCAAGCCGGAGAAAGAGCGCGAGGAGATCGCGCGCTACTTCAGCAAGCCCTTGATCGAAGCGATCCTCGGCACGGATGGCGCCGCCGGCGGCTCTGACGCGACGCCGTCGGTGCTGCCCGCCGCGGGCATGGACCTGATCGTCGTCGAAGGCAACGACATGCGGGGCGTCGAGCAGTCCCACGCCCGCACCGAGCTCGAGCGCAGGGAAGCGGCGGGCCTCGAGAGCCTGATGCGCGAGATCGAACGCGCGATCGAGGCGGATGCGGTTCTGCGCGAGCTGCGCGACCAGCTCCTACTCGACCTCACGACCGAGGGATTGCGCATTCAGATCGTCGACGAGAAGAGTCGGCCGATGTTCGAGTCCGGTGCGAGCACTCCGCTTCCCTACACCGCGGAGTTGCTGCGGGCGATCGGCGCGAGCCTCAACGCGACGTCCCACAAGCTGAGCATCTCGGGCCACACCGACGCGACTCCGTTCTCGGGCGGGCCGGCGAACACCGGCAATTGGGAGCTCTCCGCCGAGCGCGCCAACGCGGCGCGGCGCGAGCTCGTCCGCGGCGGGATGAGCGAAGGCAAAGTGATGCGCGTCGTCGGACTCGGGGCGGCCGTGCCGCTGCTCGCATCCGAGCCCAATCACCCGATGAATCGCCGCATCGCGATCGTCGTGCTCAACAAGGCGACCGAGGCGACGATTGCGCGCGATGGCGGTGTGGCCGCGGTGCGCGTGCCGACGAACCGCGAACGCTTCGCGCTGCCGACCACCGATGCGACACCGGCGCTCGCACCGGCGGAGGCCGTTGCGCCCGCGCGGAAGGTCGAAACCGAGGTGCTCCCGCCCGCGCACGGCGCGACGCCCCCGGCGGCGCTAAGCGAGGAGCATCCGTGACTCGCGCTCACCCCGCCGCCGAGCCGGCTGCTTGCGACTCGCGATAGGCATTGAGCTCGTCCTCGAGGCGGTCCGCCGGAAGCATGCCGAGCTCGGCGATCACTTGACCGAGCGGAAGGCGCGCGTCGCGCTGGCGCGCCAGGAGCCGATCGCGTTGCTCCTCGGTCATTGCGCCCATCTCCACGGCCAACGCGCAGAACCTGAGCTCGCTCTGCGCTTGGCGCTCGAGCACGGCGACGATCTGATCGAGCGTGAGCACGCCTTCCTCAAACGCGATGCGTCCGATCGACGGGCGCATCGCTTCTTGCCGCTCGAGCGCCTCGAGCAGCTGCCGCTCCGAGAGCAGGCCGCGATGAACGAGATGTTTCCCGAACATGAACGCCTCCCGCGACGAGTTGTGCCCTTCATCGGCTGAAGGTTGAGGCGCGTTGAGGGGTCCGAGCGTGTCTGCGTATTCCTGCGGATTGGCCTCGCCCCTCTGAGCGCCGATACGCGAACTCTCTCGCGCGAGGAGCGGCATCGCCTTGGAAGCCAAGTATGTAGCGCGGCAGGCCATCCTCGATCGCCGCCAGGAAGCCGTCGCCTACGAGTTTCTCTTTCGCGACGGTCCGGTAAACGCGTTTCGCTGCGATTCCATCTCACGCGCCACCAGCAGCGTGATCGCCGATTCCTTCCTCACGATCGGCCTGGATTCGCTCACCGGCGGCCGCCCGGCATTCATCAACTTCTCGCACGAGTCGCTGGTGCAGGACCTCGCGTATCTGCTTCCGCCGAAGCTGCTCGTAGTCGAGGTGCTCGAGAGCGTCGAGCCCGACGCCGCCGCCATCGACGCGTGCCGGCGCCTGAAGAGCGCGGGCTACACGCTCGCGCTCGACGACTTCGAGTGGTCCGAGGCCTGGCGCCCGCTCGTAGAGATTGCCGACATCGTGAAGATCGACTTTCGCGCGACGCTCGGCGAGCGGCGCCACGCCATCGCCGCGCAGCTGCGGCCATTTGGCCTGCGGCTTCTCGCCGAGAAGGTGGAAACCTGGGAGGAGTTCGAAGACGCGCTGGCGGCGGGCTACGACCTTTTCCAGGGCTACTTGTTCAGCAAGCCGGTCATTCGGACTGCGCGCGACGTTCGCGGCTTCGAACACTCGCACGTCCAGATCCTTCGGGCGGTGAGCTCACCAGACTGCGACCTCAAGACCCTGGAAGAGCTCGTGCGACGCGATGTCGCGCTCACCTACAAGATCATGCGCCGGGTGAACTCCGCCTCGTTCGGCGTGACTCGCAAGACCACTTCCTTGCGCTCGGCGCTTGCGCTCCTGGGAGTCGACGAGGTCCGCAAGTGGGTGGCGCTGCTGGTCGTCGCAGGCCTCGCGAAGGGTTCCCCGACCGAGCTCGTTCGCGTGGCGCTGCTGCGTGCACACTTTTGCGAGGCGGCCGCCTCGTGCTTCGAGGTCGGCGACCGGGCGACCGACCTCTTCCTCGCCGGGTTGTTTTCTGAGATCGGCACGATGTTGCAG
The DNA here is from genome assembly GCA_016875395.1 of Deltaproteobacteria bacterium. Classification (NCBI taxonomy): domain Bacteria; kingdom Pseudomonadati; phylum Myxococcota; class Myxococcia; species Deltaproteobacteria bacterium. The sequence continues at coordinate 10,472 of VGRF01000041.1, forward strand.
CGACCACTCGCCGAGGCGCTCGACGAGATCGGCCTGCCGAAGGACCTCGAAGCCGTGTTGAGCGGCGAGGACGGCCCACTCGCAAGCCCGCTGCGCTGCGCGAGAGCGTGGGAACGCGGCGACTGGGACGCCATCCAGAAGCTCGCTGCGAACTCGCCATCTCGCGGAGACAGCCTGCCGGAAGCCTACGCCGAGGCCCTGCTCTGGCTGCGCGAGTGCCAGCCGCTCACCGAGTGAGCGCGAGATCTCGGCGGGCGGCGCGCAGGCCTTGCTGCGCGGCCAGCTCGAAGCGGGCGCGCGCGGCGTCGTCCGGCAGCCGTGCTGGAAAGAGATCCTGCGCGCTGCGCACGCGGCCGAGCCCGTCGCGATAGATCGCGTGGGCGCGCGTGAACTGCGTCGGGGACTCGAGGCCCGCGGCGGCCGCGAGCGACGAGAGCCCGGCGCGCATCGTGATCACGAAGTTCAGCGCGCGCCAGCGCTTCTCCTCCACCACGAGCGCGCGCATGCGCCTCGGATCCGTCGTTGCGACGCCAGCCGGACACTGGTTGGTGTGGCACTTCTGCGCCTGGATGCAGCCCACGGAGATCATGAACGAGCGCGCGACCTGCACGAGGTCGGCGCCGAACGCGAGCGCGAACGCGGCGCGATCCGCCGAGAACAGCTTCCCCGACGCAATGATCCGCACGCGATCGCGCACGCCGTAGAGCCTCAGCGAGTCGTCGAGCGCGAGGATCGCGGAGCGCACCGGTAGGCCCACGCTGTCCGCCATTTCCTGATAAGTCGCCCCGGAGCCGCCTTCGCCGCCGTCGACGCTGATCCAGTCCGGTCCGTCGCCGCGCCGCGCCATCGCGGCGGCGAGCTCGTCGGCGCCGTCGGGCGAGCCGATCACGATCTTCACGCCGATGGGCTTGCCGGTGGCCTCACGCATCAGCGCGACGTGATCCAGCAGCGCGTCGACGTTCGCGAGAAACGGGAAACGATTCGGGGAGTCGACTGACTTCCAGGCGGGCACGCCGCGCATCGCCGCGATCTCCGGCGTGACCTTGCTGCCCTCGAGGTGTCCGCCGCGAATCTTGGCGCCTTGGTGCAGCTTGAGCTCGAAGCCGCGCACCTGCGCCAGCGCCGCCTTCTCGCGCAGCGCGTTCCAGTCGAACGCGCCGCTCGCGTCGCGGACGCCGAAGCAGCCAGGTCCGATCTGGAAGATCAAGTCGCCCCCGCCCGCCAGATGGTGCTCCGAGAGACCCCCTTCGCCCGTGTTCATCCAGCTTCCGGTCGCCGCTGCGACCCCCTCGGAGATCGCGCGAATCGCATGACTGCCGAGCGCGCCATACGACATCCCGGAGACGCCGATCTGACCGCGCACCACCCACGGCGTCGCGAGGCCCGCGCCGATTCGGATGGCGTGCGCGTCCTCCAGCGTCCACGGCGCTACCTGCACTTCCTGCACGCTCTCGGCGCGCTGGAGCAGGCCTTCGCGCTCGATCACGTAGCGCCGCGTGGTCAGCCGCGCGCGCTGATCGACGGCGAGTTTCGCCGCGAGTGTCGGAAACAACGCATTGCGCAGATACCAGCCAGGCTGATCGAAGTCGCGTTTCGATCCGAACGAGATCAGCGTGTTCAAGTACTTCGAGGCGAACACGACGGAGAGGAAGTCGGTGCGCGAGAACGGTTTCCCCGTGTGGTCGCCGTCGAAGAGGTACTGGCGCAGCTCGGGCCCGACGTGCTCGAGCAGGTACCGAATGCGGCCGACGAGCGGGAACGCGCGCAGTACCGCGTGTTGGCTCTGGCGTCGGTCGCTGAGCCACAACACGAGCAGCAGAATCGGCGGGCCAGCGAACATCGCAGCGATCAACGCGAACGACGCGACGCTCATCCACTCCGTCGCGCTCACGACTCGCCTCGGCGCCGACTCGGGTGTCCGAACAGCCCGCGCGAGCGAATCAAGCGGGCCACGGGCGTCGGGACCGCTTCGACCCAGGTGTCGTCCGCCTTTCGGATCGCGTCGAGAATGTCCGGTGAATAAAAGCGCAGCAGCGAACGGTCGTAGCCGACCATGGGCACCAGTGCGTCGCGCTCGCACAGAAATTGGTGAAGCGCCTGCAGCGCCGGCGGCAGCTCGAGCGCGTGCGCGCCGGTGAGCTTCTGCGTGCCGGGCTCGAGATACGGGTACACGTAGATGCGAAGGTCGTTCCGAAACAGCCGGCCGAAGGCTTCGAGAATTCCGCCGGGCAGCTCTTGGTAGTACCTCTCGTCGAAGAGGTCGCGCAGCGAGTTCGCACCCATCACGAGGCCGGCGGGCTTGTCCGTGAAGCGCGCGAGATAGTCCGCGAGGCGCCAGTACTCGAAGTAGTCGGAGATCAGCACGCGGTACCCCATCGCGCACAGCGCGTCGGCGCGATCGAGGAAGTCGCGCAGGTCCACCTCTCCATCCGCGAGCAGATTGCGCATCGTGATCTCGGCCAGCACGACGGGCTCCTCCCCGGGCACGTCGCGGAGGAAGCGCGCGTTCGCGCAGCGAATCATGTCCACGTGCACGCGCGTCACGGGGCGGAAGCGCCCCCGCTCCACGAGCACCGACTTCCCGTGAAGCAGGTCGGCAGGGAGCAGCACCTCAGCGTCGGGACCGAAGGCCGCGACTGGCGCGAGGCCGAGCTGCACGAGGCGAAGACTCATCACGCGGTTGTCGATCTGCGAGAAGCGATGGCCCGAGAAGTCGACCAAGTCGATCTCGACGCGGTCGCGCGACAACCCGTCGAACAACGAGGCGAGCAACGTGTCGGGATCCTCGTGGAGAAAAGCCGCGCCGTACACGAGATTCACACCGACGATGCCGAGCACTTCCTGTTGCTGTTGTGCCTCGACGTCGAGCAGCCGAACGTGAAGGACGATCTCGCTCTCGGGTTCGAGCGGCGCGGCTTGGAAGCGGATCCCCAGGCGCCGAGTGAGCAGCTCCGCCGCGTGCATGTTCCACGGATATAGGCGCCCACCACACGTCCGATGAAGCCGCCGATTCGCGGCTCGGAAAAACTGCGGTCCTCGCGAATGCGTCCGTTTCGTCGCGAGATCCTCGCGACCTGCCGCGGCGCGCGCGCAAGGGTGCACAGCGACGAAAGCGCGCTACGTCCCGACCGTTCAGTGGGGAAGCGTCAGCGTCTCGAGCGCTCCGCGCAGGCGGCGCGCGTAGCTGCGCGCCGCGGCGAAGGCGACCTTCTGCGCGATCCAAGGTCGCGCCTGCATCAAGTAGAGGAACGCGCGCTCGTCGATCTCGATCAGGCGGCAAGCGCTGCGCGCGACGGCCGTCTCGGCGTGCGCCGCGCTCGTGAACAACGCGAGCCCACAGAGCAGCTCGCCTGGCTGCACGACGGCGATGTCGCGCTCGACGACGTCGCGCAGGCGCGTGCGAATCAGCACGGAACCTTCGCGCAGGATGAACAGCGACTGCGAGGAGGCCGCGTTTCCGCTGCCCTCCTGGAAGATCGCGGCGCCGGGGCGAACCGCGCACAGGCGACTCACCTGCGCGAGGCTCATCGCACCGTCGATGCCGATGTCGCGCAGCTCGGAGCTCCGCAACACGAAGCGCGCGAGCTCCTTGCTCACGTCGAGCACGTGGTCCCAAATCGCGTCCTGAGTGCTCGGCGTTACCGACTTGAACGCGACGCCCGTCAGCATCGCGGAAGTCGCGGGGTTCCACGCCTGCCAGCACCCCTGCGCCTCGACGCGCAGCGGACCTTGGGGAAGGTGGAGCACGAGCTGGCGGATGCTCTGCGTCGCCAGCGGCGAGCTCGTCGCGATGCAGGCGCCGCCGATCGAGAGATCGCGGGTCATCGCCGGCAGCGCCCCGGAGAACTGATCACTCGCGACGTCTACACGCAGCTCCACGCCGACGCGGGGGTCGCTGCGGCTCTCCATCGCCGCCACGCGGCGTAGCCGATCGTTCGCGTCGTTCACGGCGCGCCCTCCCGCCGTGTAGTTCGGACGAGGACGGGGCGACTTGAGCGCATTTCCGACGGAGCGCGCGTCCCTAACAAGCAAGAGCGGCGAGCGCGTAGCGCAGCCGCTTCGCAGCGAGCGAGAAGCCGGAGCGAACCCCTCCGACGAACGCGCCGCTCGAAGCCGTGCGAGCGCTACGGGCTGACGAGTCCCTCGCGAATTGCGTAACGAACCAGGCCCGGCGCTTTGTGGACGCCGAGCTTCGCCATCAGCGCGTTGCGATGCGTCTCCGCCGTGCGCGTGGAGACGCCGAGCGTGGCGGCGATCTCCTTGCTCGACAGCCCCTCCGCGATGAGCTGCAGCACCTCGCGCTCGCGGCCCGTGAGCCGCGCCCGCCCCATCGCTCGCTCCTCCGGCGGCCGCGCGAACGCGGTGACGAGATGCTGGGCGATCTCGGGCGAGAGGAAGCACTTGCCCTGCTTCACCACGCGCAACGCCGCGAGCAGATCGTTCTCTCGCGCCGATTTCAGCACATAGCCCGCAGCGCCCTCGAGCAGTGCGGCCTCGACGAAGTCCGAGCGATCGTGCTGCGAAAGGATCACGATCTTGCACGCCGGCAGCTCTTCGCGGATGCGCGTCGTGACGTCGATTCCAGAGAGCTGCGGCAGCCAGATGTCGACGACCGCGAGATCTGGCTTGGTGCGCAAGATCAACTCGACTGCGCTGCGCCCGTCGCCGGCCTCTCCGACGACCTCGAACTCGCCGGACACTTCGAGCAATCGCCGAATTCCATCTCGAATGATGGCGTGATCATCAACCACGACAACGCGATTCGACATCCTCAATCCCCACTATGAGAAAACGTCGAGACAGCAGTGCTGTAACTACGATCGGTCCTCCCACCTCCAACCGTACGCGCTGACAGCGGAGATTCCACCGCGAAAATACGCAGATCGCGAAGTGGAAGGGCGCAGGATGTTCTGGGGCAGCAGGGTACGGGGCGCCTGAGGTACCGGGTCGGGTCTCCTAGCGCGGGCCACCGGATCCTCCGAGCACGAGCGCCACGAGCTCGGCCTGCGACTTCACGCCGAGCTTCTTGAACGACGCCTTCAGGTGATTGCGCGCCGTTGAGATTGCGACACCGAGGTCACTCGCGACTTGTGCGACGCGCTGACCGCGCGCGACGCGCTCGACGACCTCCCACTCACGGTCGGAAAGCGACTGCAGCTTGCGCGAGTCTTTCCGCGTGCGCGCGAGTGGCGAGTAGCTAGCGGCCGCGGCGTGCGCCTCGCGCGCCTCGGCAACGATCTGCGCGAGCGTCGCGCTGACGTTGTCGCGCACGCGCTCGAGGTAGTTCGCGAGCAGGTCTCGCAGCGCGGGGACGCCGAGGAAGAGAATCATCGCTCCGGCGAAATCGTGGCGCTCATCGCGCAGCACGATCGGGATCCCGATCACGCCCGCCAGCGATTTCCCCGGTCCCTGCACCACGCCGCGAAAGACGGCCGCGTTGCCTCCGCGCCAGTCCGCCGCCCGCACGACGAAACCCGAGCGCTCGCCCACCGGGAGGAAGTCGAAGAAGCTCGCGCCCACCAGTTCGCCCGCGGCGCCTCCGAACAGCGCAGCGGCCGCGGCGTTCGCGTAGGCGATGCGACTCGCTCGGTCGACCGCAATCGACGCAAGCGGCAGATCCTCGAGAAATCCTCGAATCGGCATGTCCAGCGCGGCGTGCACCACTGGCTCCGAGACAAAGGGAAGGCGACCCACATAAGACCTGACGCGAACCCGAAAGGCAATCAAAGCTCGCGACTTTCGTGGGAGGCGTCTTCAGGGCGTGCGGAAGGCAATCCGCGAGAGGGTCGGCGCCAACAGGGCATTGGCGGCGACCGCCGCGCGGAGAGAGCGCGCGCTCAACGGGCCTGCGCCGGCGACGTAGATGCGGTTGTCGTGCTCGGCGACCGAGACCTCGACCACGCGCGGGAAGCGCTCCGCGAGCGCGCGGCGCACCGCGGGCCCTTCGTCGATCGTGTTGCTCGCGACGACGCCCCCGGCCCGCAGCAGCCGCTTCGCGTGCGCCAGAACCGGCAGTGGGAAGCCCTCGGGCTTCCGCAGCGTGTTCTCTTCGCCGATGAACACGTCCTCTAGGACCGCATCGAAGCGGCCTCGCAGCCGCGCGATCACCTCGCGCGCGTCACCGATCACGACCTCGACGCGCAGCGCATCGAGCTCGAACCAGCGCCGCGCGGCGGCGACCACGTCCGCATCGAGCTCGACGCCGACGATGCGCGCTTCGGGCGCGAGCGCGCGCACGATGCGCGCGGCGGAGCCGGCGCCGAGGCCGAGGATCAAGACGTCGCGGCGGCGCTCGAGCGGCAGCGCGAGCACGCTCGCGGCGAGCGCGTCCCACACCGAACGCGTCGCGATCTCGCCGGGCGTCCACGACGACGCGTAGGTGCCGTCGACGCGTAGCTCGTGGCGCTTCCCGCGCACGCGCAGCTGCACGCGCTCCGCGTTTTTTCTCACGCCGTGCTCGCTCACTTCGCCGCTCCGCATCATGCTCCGGTCGTGTCCGGCACCGAGAATCTCTTCCGCAGCGAAGCGCCGCGCGTCGCGCGCGTGGCCTTGCCCGTTCCCGTGAACGCGCTGTTCGACTACGCGATTCCGCGCGCGCTCCTTAGCGACGTGCGCGAAGGCGTGCGAGTACGCGTGCGCGTGAAGTCGCGGCGCGAGACGGGCGTCGTGATCGCGCTGGCGGACGAGCCCGAGCGCGAAGGCCTCGTGCTGAGCGAGATCGGGGCCGTGCTCGACGCCGAGCCTGCGCTGCCGCCCGCGCTGCTCGCCGCAATCACCGAGGAAGCGCGCGCGCAGCTGTGCCCGCTCGGGATCGCGGTGCACGCCGCGCTTCCGCCTGGCGCTTCGCCGCGCACCGAGCGAGCGCTTGCGATCACGCCGCGCGGGCGCGAAGCGCTGCGCAGCGGCGCCGCGCGCGGCGAGGCGGCGCGCGTGCTCGCGCTGCTGGAGCGACCACGTTCGCCGGGCTGGCTCGCGCGCAAGAGCGCGGCGCCGGCACTGCTCGCCTCGCTCGAGCGTGACGACCTCGTGACGCGCGCGTTGATCGAGCACGGCGCCGTCGCGCCCGCGCAGGTTCGGCGCGCGCTGCTCGCTGCGAACGTCGAGCTCGAAGCGGCGTGCGCCGCGCTCGCGCGCGCGCCGAAGCAGGCCGCGCTGTTACGCGAGATCGCGGCGGCTGGGGCGCCTGGCGCGGAGGTGGAGGCGCTCACGGCGCGCGATGCGAAGCGCGGCGCGCTGCTGCGCGCGCTCGTCGCGCGCGGCTTGGTCGCGATCGCGAGCAGCGCCGCCGTGCTCGGCGAAGCCGGCAGCGAGCGCGCCGAGCCGCACGCGCTGACCGCGGAGCAGACGCGCGCGCACGACACGATCGCGGCGGCGCTCAGCGCACGCCGGCACGAGTCGTTCCTGCTGCACGGCGTCACCGGCAGCGGCAAGACCGAGGTGTACCTGCGCCTCGTCGCCGATGCGCTCGCGCTCGGTCGCAGCGCGCTCGTGCTCGTCCCGGAGATCACGCTCACGCATCAGATGGTGAGCCGCCTGCGCGCGCGCTTCGCCGATCGCGTGGCCGTGCTGCACAGCGGGCTCACCGGAGGCGAGCGCATCGCGCAGTGGAACCAGCTGCGAACGGGCGCGGTGCCGATCGCCGTGGGCGCCCGCTCGGCGCTGTTCGCGCCGCTGCGCAACGTGGGCGTGATCGTCGTCGATGAAGAGCACGACGGCGCCTACAAGAGCGAAGAGGGCTTCCGCTTCCACGCGCGCAGTCTCGCCGCGCGCCGCGCTCGCGCGGAGGGATGCCCGCTCGTGCTCGGCAGCGCGACACCCGCGCTCGAGACGCGCCACGCCGCCGAGCGCGGCGCGCTCGTGCGGCTGCGCATGGAGGAGCGCGCGAGCGGGCGCCCGCTGCCCGCCGTCGTGCTCGTCGACATGGTGCGCGAGCGCGCGAACCTGCCGCGCGGCGCGCGGCGCACGCTCTCGCCGACGCTCGCGCGCGCGCTGCGCGAAACGCTCGCGGACGGCGCCCAAGCGATTCTGTTCCTCAACCGCCGCGGCTTCTCCTCGCAGATCGCGTGCGTCGATTGCCAGGACGTCTCGCGCTGCAAGCACTGCGACATCTCGCTCACTTATCACGCCGCCGCGAACCTCTTGCGCTGTCACTACTGCGACTACCAGCTGCGTCCGCCCGCGAAGTGCGCAGCCTGCGGCTCCGACAGGCTCTCGTTGTTGGGGACCGGCACCGAGCGCATCGAGGAGGAAGTGCGCGCGGCGTTTCCCGAGGCACGCATCGCGCGGCTCGACCGCGACACCGCCGCGCGCCGCGGCACCGTCGAGCGCGTGCTGGCCGAGCTGCGCGCGGGCGTGAAGAACGTGCTGATCGGCACGCAGATGGTCGCGAAAGGCCACGACTTCCCCGGCGTGCGCCTCGTCGGCGTGCTCAACGCCGACATGGGCCTGCACCTCCCCGACTTCCGAGCCGCCGAGCGCACGTTCCAGCTGCTCACGCAGGTCGCGGGCCGCGCAGGCCGCGGCAGCGAGCCCGGCCGCGTGGTGATCCAGACCTATGCACCCGACCACTACGCGATCCGCCCCGTCGCGCTGCACGACTACGAGCGCTTCTATCGCGACGAGATCGGGCACCGCGAATCCCTCGGCTACCCGCCCTTCGGTCGCCTCGCCCTGGTGCGCGTCTCCGCCCAGGACGAGCTCGCGGCGCGCGAGGCGGCAACCGCCCTCGCGAACGTCGCGCGAGACGCAACCGCGCACTTCGGCTCTGGCGTCGAAGTGTTGGGCCCCGCGGAAGCTCCGATCGCCAAGCTACGCGACCGCTACCGCCAACAGATCCTCCTGAAGCACCGCGAAGCCGGCGCCGTGTGGCGCGTCGCCGAGCGCGTGAACCACGCGGCCGAGCAGCTACCGAGCGCGATCCGCACCGCCGTCGACGTGAACCCCGTCGACATGCTCTAGACACAAGAAGCGAAGCGGCCTGACACCCACCTCGCTGCACCCTGGCCACGGAACGCGGGCTGGATGCTGACCGCAAGCCGCGAGCGCCCAATCAGGTGCGTGCTCGTTGCATGACGCGGCGCGCAGCGAGCCGTCAGGCGAGCGAAGACCAAGAAGAGCCGCGCCGCCTCCCTGCCGTGCGACGAGAAATCATCTCCCGCACCGCTACCGTCCCACGCCCTATGCCCCTGCGCCCCGTCCTCCAGTTCCCCGACCCGCGCCTGAAGCGCAAATCGGAGCCTGTCCGCGAGGTGACGGACGCGATCCGGGAGCTCGCCGCCGACATGATCGACGTGATGTACGACGAGCCCGGCATCGGCCTCGCGGCGCCGCAGGTGGGCGAGGCGATCCGCCTGATCGTGATGGACACGGAGTGGACGGGCGAGAGCGGCGAGAAGAAGCCGGGCGTGATGATCAACCCCGAGATCGTCGCGCGCGACGGCGAGATCACGTGGAACGAGGGCTGCCTGTCCGTGCCCGACTTCAACGCGGACGTGGAGCGCTCGGCGCGCGTGCGCGTGCGTTATCAGGATCTCGAGGGCAAGACGCACGAAGAAGACGCGAGCGAGCTGCGCGCGGTGTGCTTCCAGCACGAGCTCGATCACCTCGACGGCGTGCTCTTCATCGACCGCATCAGCAAGCTGAAGCGCAGCCTCTACGTCGCGAAGCGAAAGAAGGCGCTGCAGCGCGAGCTCGAGGAAGCGGCGTCGCCGAAGAAGCTGGTCTGAGCGATCGGCGCTTCGCCGCGCGCAGAGCGGAGATCGAACAGTGGCCTCTGCGTCGGGAAGCGAGAAGCCGAGTGCGCTGGCCGCGCAGCCGCGCGCTCTCCGCGTCGCGTTCTTCGGCACGCCCGACTTCGCGGCGCCCAGCTTCGAGCGCATTCTCGCCGGGCCGCATCGCGTCGCCGTGGCCGTGACGCAGCCCGATCGTCCGCGCGGGCGCGGGCGCAAGATCGAGCCTGGCCCGGTCGCCGCGCGCGCACTCGCCGCGGGCGTGCCGCTGCTCCAGCCCGAGCGCGTGGGCGCGCCCGAAGTCGTTGCGGAGATCGCGCGCCACGCGCCCGACCTCGGCGTCGTCGTCGCGTTCGGGCAGTTCCTGCCGAAGCAGGTCCGCGAGCTGCCGCAGCTCGGGTACCTGATCAACGGCCACGCGAGCCTCTTGCCGCGCCACCGCGGCGCAGCGCCGATCCAGCACGCGATCCTCGCGGGCGATGCGGAGACCGGCGTCTCGGTGATGCGCGTCGAGCGCGAGATGGACGCGGGCGCCGTCGCGCTCGTGAAGCGCACGCCGATTGGCGAGCACGAGACCGCGGGCGAGCTATTCGACCGGCTCGCGGCCCTCACGGCGGACGCGCTCGCGGAGGCGCTCGACCGGATTGCGGCGAATCGCGCGACGTGGACCGAGCAGGATCACGCCCGCGCGACGCTCGCGCCGAAGATCGAGCCCGCCGACGCGGAGCTCGACTTCACGCACGCTGCCGCCGCGCTCGCGCGCCGCGTGCGCGCGATGTCGCCGCGGCCCGGAGCGCGCGCACATCTCGGCGCCGAAGTGCTGCGCGTGCTCGCCGCGCACGCGGAAGCCGGCGACGCGAGCCTCTCGCCCGGCACGCTGCAGCGCGCGGGCGACGGCGTGCGCGTCGCGACCGCGAGCGGCTGGCTCGCGCTCGATCGACTGCAGCGCGCGGGGGGCAAGCCGCTCGCGACGGCGGAGTGGTTGCGGGGCTTCGCGATCGCGGGCGGCGCGCGCTTCACGACGCCGCCTCCCGCCGCGCGCGGCGAGGCCGCGGAGTGACCGCGCGCGCGCCGCTGCGCCGCCGCGGCGGCCGGCCCGCGCCGACGCG
>VGRF01000042.1 GCA_016875395.1 Deltaproteobacteria bacterium
CGTGGATGAACCGATTCCGCCGGCTCCTCGTCCGCTGGGAGAAGCGCGAGCAGAACTACGAGGCAATGCTCCATCTCGCCTGTGCCTGGATCACGATGAAACTGGCTGGGGTTTTCGGATAGGCTCTAAGGGGAAAATGTGCGCCGTTCGACGCCGACTTTTCGGCAGGTTTGATCCGCGAGTGGCTCGACTTCCCGTCCCCGAGCGGCAGAGGGCGAAAACTCGACCTCGTCGTCGCAGAACCTGATCCGAACAGCGGAAAGCCCGAACTCAGCCGCCTTCGACTCTGCATCGAGAACAAGTCCGTCGTAACGGCTCATCGGAATCGCACCAATCGATACGACGACCTCAGCGATGTCGTAGGAGTCCTGCATGCTCGCCGACCAGAAGCGATCCTCATTGCAACCGTGCTGATCGGCCTCTCGAAAGACGTATTAAACGTCCCGGATCGCGTGAAACTCCTGGCCGGAGATTCATTCGAGAGCAGCGTGCGACCTCGACTCTCCACTGGCGACGCGAGTCTGTGGTCCGAGTTCCCCCGCGCCGTGAGCAGGAACCGCGACAAGGATGCCGAGAAGAGCGTCGCGAAATTCCGGGAGCTGCCGCTTCGCCCGCCCGCACGAACTGACCTGCCCGCCTACGACTTCGTGCTCCTGGTCCCTGTTCATATCGACAACGTAAATCCCCCCTCGGGTCGCGCGCGACAACCCGCTCGGAATCGACATCGACGCCGAGTACACGGCGATGCTCGACAAGATCTGCAGGGCGTACGTCGCGCGCTGGCACATGTAGCGTGTCCTCAGCTGCGCTAACCGAATCCCTCGACCTCCTCCGCATCGCGGCTCTCGCAGCCGCCCTCCTCCTCGCACTTTCGCTCGAGCACTTCCTCCCGCACGCGCGCCTCGCGCACCGCGCGGGCGCGCGGCGCACGAACTTCGCGCTCTGGCTGCTCGACGCGCTCGTGATGCGCATCGTGTGCGGCGCGTGCGGGTTCACGCTCGCAGCGTGGTGCGAGGCGCGGGGCTTCGGGCTGCTTCACGCGCTCGCGGCGCCGGCGTGGCTTGCGCTGCCGCTCGGCGTGATCGCGCTCGATGCGGTGTCGTACTTCTGGCACCGCGCGAATCACCGTGTCGCGTGGCTCTGGCGCTTTCATCGCGTGCACCACGCAGACCGCGCGTTTCAGGCGACCACCGCGCTGCGCTTCCATCCGGGCGAGTTGTTGCTGGCGCTGCCCCTGCGGCTCGCGGCGATCGCCGCGTTCGGGCTCTCGCCGCTCGGTGTGCTCGCGTTCGAGATCGTGTTCGGCGCGATGAATCTGCTCGAGCACGGCAACTTCGATTTGCCCGCGCGGCTCGAGCGCGCCCTCGCGCGCGGCATCGTCACGCCTGCCCTGCATCGCCTGCACCACTCGCGCGACGCGAGCGACCTCAACTCGAACTTCGGGACGGTGTTGTCCGCCTGGGACCGCGCGCTCGGAACGCTCCGCGAATCGAGCAGCGAGGAGCAATTCGAGACTGGTTTGCCCGGCGCGCTCGGCGAGCGCGAGATGACCCTCGCGCGCGCGATCGCGGCACCGTTCGCAGCTGGGAGCGCGACGCGCGCCTAGGGCTCTCGCGCCGTGGCGATCTGCCGTAACAACCGCGCCTCGCGCTCGAGGTGCTGCGTGATCTTCGCGAGCGCAGCCTCTACGACCCGACGCGCCGCCTCGCGATCCTCGTAGGCCAGGGCCTCGCGCGCGCGCGCGATCTCGACATCGAGGCGCTCGCGCTCCTCGAACAACGCGGCGGCCTCGGCTCGAATGGTGCTCGTGAGGCTCGCGTCATCGCGGGGCGCGGCGACGCCTTCACCCCCGACTGTCCGGCGCGGGCTCGGCGATTGGGGCGCGCTCGGCGCCAGGCTCGCGGGCGGCTGCTCGCGCTCGGGGCACACGGCGCCCTTCGGCGCGAACAGCAGCTTCCCGTCGCCACCGTACATGCACGCGCCGCTCACTCCGCGCGCCGCGTTCGCGCCGAGAATGTGCGGGCGCACTTCCTGGGCTTGCGCCGCGGCCGCGAGCGCCAGCCACAGCAACGCCCCGCTAGTGAGGAATCGAGGTCGTTTTCGCACGGCGACGCCCTCCCGTTCCCTCCGCTTCGGCGCGATCGCGAACGCGCGGCGTGACGCGCGTTGCGGCAACTCGGTAGCTGCGCGTGGCACGCCGCGGCGTTGCCGCGATGGCGGTCACGAACCGGTTGGCGACTCGCCGGTGTGACGGTTGCGGTCCCGGGGCGCACGCCGCGCGCGCGGAATCGCGGTTTCGGCGTCTGACGCTGGAACCGCGATTCGTCCGATTGCGCCCGCTCGCGCCCGCCTACGCGCGCACCGCCTCCAGCACCGTCAGCGGGCTCCGCGTCTTGTGCGCCTTCAGCAGCTTCAGCCCCGCGCGCGCGAACAGCGCGCTGAACTCGGGCAGCGTGCGCTCCTGGCCGCCGGGACCGACGAGCATGTTGATGTCGAGCCACTTGCTCCAGTCGGGCGCGTTGCCGGGCCTAATCACTCGGTCGACGACGAGCACACGCCCGCCGGGCGCCATCGCGTCGCGACAGAGTCCAAGGATGCGCTCGCACTTCGCGTCATCCCAATCGTGGATGATGTACTTCATCAGGTAGGCGTCGGCGCCGGCGGGGACGCTCTCGAAGAAGCTGCCGCCGACGCGCTCGCAGCGTTCGCGAACGCCGGGCGCCGAGATGAATCCGCTCGCGTCGGCGCCGGCGACGACCTGCGGCTGATCGAACAGCACGCCGCGCAGCTTCTTGTGCTTGCGCAGGATCGTCGCGAGCAGGTGGCCGTGTGCACCGCCGACGTCGACCAGCGTGCCGAGCTTTTCGAACGGGTAGGCGCGCGCGATCGCGTCGTTCTCGGGGGCGGAGATGCTCGCCATCGAGGCCGAGAACTGGCGGTCGTCGTCCGGGTGATCGCGCAGATAGTCGAAGAGCGGGCGGCCGAACTCGAGGTCGAAGGCGGTCTTGCCTTCGCGCACCGCGTCGGTGAGGCGCTCCCACGAGCGGTAGTTGTACGGCGCGACGATCATCAGCGCGAAGTCGCGCGCGCTGCCCGGCTTGTTACGGAGCGTCTGGCCGAGCGGCGTCAGCTTGAAGCGGCCGCGCGCGTCTTCCGCGAACACGCCCACGCTCGCGAGCGTGCGCAGCAGGCGCCGCAGGTACGCCGCGTTCGCGCCGACCTGCTTCGCGATCGCGTCCGCTGCGAGCGCCTTCGTGCCGAGCGCGTCGGGCACGCCCAGCTTGGCGACTGCGAAGACCATCTGCGCCACCCAATGGCCGGTCATCAGCTCCATCATGCGCGCTTGCGGCGAAACCTTCGGCACTCGTGCTCCTCTCGTACGCGCGTCGCGGCGCAGGGCGCGCTTTGCGTAGCATGGCCGTCCACCGCGAAGGAGCCCCGATGTCCGACTTCTGTCTCACGCAGCGCGAAGGCCACCTCTTCCTCGTCACGATCAATCGCCCCGACGTGATGAACGCGCTGCACCCCGCAGCGAACCGCGCGCTCGCGGCGGCGTTCGACGAGTTCGCGGCGGACCCGGAGCTGTGGGTCGCGATCATCACGGGCGCGGGCGATCGCGCCTTCAGCGCAGGCAACGACTTGAAGAATCAAGCGAGCGGCGGCGACATGAGCGGCCAGCCCGAGAGCGGCTTCGGCGGCCTGACGAGCCGGCACGATCTCGTGAAGCCGGTGATCGCCGCGGTGAACGGCGTCGCGATGGGCGGCGGCTTCGAGATCGCGCTCGCGTGCGACTTGATCATCGCCGCAGAGAACGCGGTGTTCGCGCTGCCCGAGCCTCGCGTCGGCCTTGCTGCGCTCGCGGGCGGCGTACACCGCCTGCCGCGCCAGATCGGGCTCAAGAACGCGATGGGCATGATGCTCACGGGCCGCCGCGTCTCGGCGAAGGAAGGGCAGCAGCTCGGCTTCGTGAACGAGGTGGTGCCCGCGGGCCAGGCGGTTGCGGGCGCGAAGAAGTGGGCCGCGCAGATCCTCGAATGCGCGCCGCTCAGCGTGCGCGCGAGCAAGGAGGCGGCGATGCAGGGCCTCGGCTTGCCGCTCGAGCAGGCGATGGGCGGCCGCTACGCCGGAGTCGCCACGATGGTGAAGAGCCAGGACTTCATCGAAGGCCCGCGCGCGTTCGCGCAGAAACGCGCCCCGAACTGGCAGGGAAAGTAGTCAGACCGTCGCAGCCGCGCGGCCGAGCTCGCGCGCGGCGCGCCAATAACAAAACGCGCCGATCGGGTACGCGAACATCGCCACCACCAGCGCGTAGCGGATCGACTGCGCGCCGTACTCGGGCGCGAGCGCGTCGCTGAGGCCGCCGACGAGCCACGGCCCGAGCCCGAGGCCGATCAGGTTCAAGAAGAACAGCAGCACCGCGCTCGTCAGCGCGCGCATGTGCGCGGGCACGAGGTTCTGCGTGGTCGCGTACGTGGGCGGCGGCCACATGCCGCCGACGATGCCGATCGGCGCGATCACGAGCAGCGCGAGCCATGGGCTCGGGCTCAGCACGAACGCGATCTGCAGCGGGAACGCGAGCGCTGCGGAAGCCGCTGCGACGAGCATGGGCGCGCGCGGGTCCCGCTTCGACCAGCGGTCGGAGAGAAAGCCGCCGAGGTAGCTCGAAGCGACGCCCGTGAAGAGGTTCACGAAGCCGACCGCGAAGCCGGCGGTCGCGAGCGAGAAGTCGTGCACGCGCATCAGGAACGAGGGCTTCCACACGCCGAAGCCGTAGCCCGCGAAGGCGGAGAAGCTGACGCCGCCGACCATCCACCAGAACACGCGCTGCGAGAACAAGAGGCGCGCGACGTCCGCGACGCGCGTGCCGCGGGCCGCGGCGGGGCGCGGCGGCTCCTTCACCGTGAAGGCGAGCACGCCGGCGAGCGCGATGCCGGGCAGGCCCATCCAGATGAACGCGCTGCGCCAACCGTACTCCTGACCGATCCAGCCGCCCGCGACGTTCCCTAACAATGTCCCGAGCGGCACGCCGAGCGCGAAGATGCCGAGCGCAGTCGCGCGCCGGTCTTGCGGGAAGTAGTCGGAGATCAACGCGAACGACGGCGGCGAGCCGCCCGCCTCGCCGAGCGCCACGCCGATGCGCGCGAGGCGCAGCTGCGCGAACGACGTCGCGAAGCCGGTGAGCGCGGTCATCGCGCTCCAGATCGCGAGCGACGCCGCGATCACCGTGCGCCGCCCGAACAGGTCCGCGACGCGCGCCACCGGAATGCCAGCGACGGTGTAGATCAGTGCGAAGAGGAAGCCGGTCAGCAGCCCCATCTCGCCGTCGCTCGCACCGAACTCCTTCTTGACGGGCTCCATCAGGATCGCGAGCAGCTGGCGGTCGAGATAGTTGAAGGCGTAGACGACGGTCAGCAGCGCGAGCACGTAGTTCGCAGTGCGCGGCGGAATTGTTACGGCGGCTGCGGCAGCGGGCTCGGAGTCGTTCACGCTGAGCACGCTATCCCAGCGCGCGCCCGTCAGTCTGCGCCGACTCGCTCCACGCGGTCGTCCGCGAGGCCTTGGACCTTGTCGGCCACGCGCCTCGTCACCGGCTGGGAGCCGTGCTCGCCGGGATCGCCGGCGGTCGACTCGTCGCGCGCGAACAACCCGCCGAACGCCCCGTCGACGCCTTCCGTCGCAACGGTGGCGGCGGCGTACACGCCGAGCACGAACAACACGATGGCGAAGAGGCGTCCCATGCCGAACGTCTCGGCGCGCGGGGGCCGCGGCTTTACCCGCGCTCGGCGATGTCGGCGATCTCGGCGAGGTCCGAGACGACGTGATCGGGCTTCGGGCCTGCGTGCTTTGCGAGCGCTTCCTCGGTCTTCGCCACGCGGCGCGTGATCCATGCGGTGCGCATGCCGAGCGCCGCCGCGCCACCGATGTCGGCGCTCAAGCTGTCGCCCACGTGCAGCGTCTCTTCCGGGGCGGAGCCGAGCGCACCCAGCGTCGCGCGGAAGATCTCGGGGCGAGGCTTGAGGAAGCCCACGGCGTCGCTCACGAGGATCGCGTCGAAGTGCCAGCGCAGGCGCGCGGATTCGAGGATCGCGAGCGCCGTCTGCGAGTGCGAGAAGTTCGAGCACACCGCGAGCTTCACGCCGCGCGCGCGCAGTCGTGCGAGCACGTCGCCGTGGTGCGCGAGATGGCGGACCTGGCCGACGAGCAAGCCCATGTGCAGCGACGTGAGGCGCTCCGCCAGCTCCGGATGTGCGAGCCCGAGCCGCGCGAGCACGAAGTCGAAGCGCTCGCGCGTCGGGAACTCGCGCCCCGCCGCGTGGCGCGGCTGCATCACTTCCTCGATCACGGCGCGCTGCGCGGCGGCGAACTCTTCCAGCGTGACCGGCGCGTGCTGCGCCACCTCGGCGTGAAGCACGCCGGCGGTCGACGGAAACGTACGGCCGTTCAGCGTGACGAGCGGCAGGCCCTCCATGTGCACGTCGACGAGCGTGTCGAAGAGGTCGAAGACGACGGCGCGCAGCGGCATGCGCGCAACCTCGCGCATTCACTCGCGCGCGGCGAGTGCGCGCTCGCGCGCGAGGCGGCGGCGGTACGTCGTGCGCGGGAGCCCGAGTGCGCGCGCCGCGGCGGCGACGTTGCCGTGCGCGTCGCGCAGGCTGGACGCGCAGCGCGGGCTCGGCGCAAAGCTCGCGGTATCGAGGTCGGCGAGCAGCGCGTGCGCGTCGCTCGCAGCGAGCTGCGGCGGCGCGCCGAGCGCGACGACGCGTTCGAGTGCGTTCGCGAGCTCGCGCACGTTGCCGGGCCAGTCGTAGTCGCCGAGCGCGGCGACGAAGCTCGCGTCGAAGCGCGGCTCGGCGAGCGCGCAGGCTGCCGCCGCGCGAGCGAGGCCGGCGGCGATCAGCAGCGGCAGATCCTCGAGCCGCTCGCGCAGCGGCGGAAGCGCGAGCGTCACGACCGCGAGGCGGTGATAGAGATCGCCGCGGAACTCGCCGCGCGCGACGGCGCCCCGCAGCGCGACGTTCGTGGCGGCGACGACGCGCGCTTCGAGCGCGAGGACGTCGCCGCCGCCGAGGCGGGCGAAGCGCCGCTCGCCGAGCGCCCGCAACAAGCGCGGCTGCAGCTCGCGGGGCAGCTCGCCCACTTCGTCGAGCAGCAGCGTGCCGCGGCCTGCGCGCTCGAGCGCGCCGGCTCTGCGTGAGTCCGCACCGGTGTACGCGCCGCGCTCGGCGCCGAACAGCTCGGCCTCGGCGAGGCTGGGCGCGAGCGCGCCGCAGTCGAGCACCGCGAACGCGTGTGCGCGCCGCGGCGAGAGGCGGTGCAGCTCGCGCGCGGCGAGCGTCTTGCCCGTGCCCGTCTCGCCGAGCAACAGCACGGGCGTCGGCAGCGGCGCGAGCTTCGCGAGGCGCGCGCGCAGCTCGCGCATCGCGAGCGAGTTGCCCAGCAGCGCGCTCATCTCGCCTCCCCATCCAGGAGGCGCACCCTAATCGCTCAGCGCTCGCGCGTGTGCGCCAGCCTGCGTCCGCTCGCGTGCGCTCCACGCGACCGGGTGCACTTTGACGCTATTTGCCGCGCAGCTTGCGGTTCGCGAAGAGCAGCAAGAGCGCGCCGCCGGTCGCGATGACGAGGCTCGGGACGTTGAACCCGCTGACGACGCCGAGGCCGAGCTGCGTCGAGATCCAGCCGCCGACGACTGCGCCGACGATGCCGAGCAGCATCGTCATGAAGATCCCGCCCGGGTCTTTACCCGGCATGATCAGTTTCGCGAGTGCGCCAACGACCAGTCCGAGCACGATCCAGCTGAGAATTCCCATCGCGAGCTCCTCCGAACGCGCGCCACCCTATCACCGCGCGTGTGGCGACTACGGCGAGATGCGGGCTCGCGTTCGGCGGAGGCGCGCGTCAGGCGGCGAGCCCCGCGTTCGCGCGCAGGCGCTCGATGCGCTCGTCGAGCGGCGGGTGCGTCATCAAGAGGCGCGCAAAGCCGCCGCCGGACTTCGAGGTCGAGATGCCGAACGCCGCAAGCGACTCCGGCAGCGGCGCACTCTCGCGCGTCTTGAGGCGCTCGAGCGCGCCGATCATCTTGCCCGGGCTCGCGAGGCGCGCGCCGCCGGCGTCGGCACGGAACTCGCGCTGGCGCGAGAACCACATCACGACCAGCGAGGCGAGCATCCCGAACACGATCTGCGCGGCCATGCGCGCGATGAACGCGCCGATGCCGGGGCCGCGGTCTTCCTCGCCGCGGCGGAGGAACGAGTCCACGATCATGCCGACGATGTACGAGAAGAAGATCACGAACGTGTTCAGCACGCCCTGGATCAGCGTGAGCGTGACCATGTCGCCGTTCGCGATGTGGCTGACTTCGTGCGCGAGCACGCCCTCGACTTCGTCGGTCGTCATGCCGCGGAGCAGGCCCGTGGAGACGGCGACGAGCGCGGCGTCGCGGCGCGCGCCGGTGGCGAACGCGTTCGGCGTCGGGTCCTCGTAGATCGCGACCTCGGGCATGCCGATGCCCGCCGCCTGCGCCTGGCGCGCGACGGTCTGCACCAGCCACTGCTCGGTCTGCGTGCGCGGCTCCGTGATCACCTGCGCGCCGACGGAGCGCTTCGCGATCGTCTTCGAGAGCGCGAGCGAGATGAACGAGCCGGTCATGCCGAACAGCGCGGACATGATGAGCAAGCCCGTGAGCTGGGTCTCGATGCCACGCGCCGCGAGCATCTGGGGCACGCCGAGCAGCTGCATGGCGACGCCCGCCACAAGCATCACGGCGAGATTGGTCAGCACGAAGAAGAACACGCGCTTCATCGGTCACTCCTGCGATCGGGAATCGCGGAAGCTTGGGAGGCGATCGCTCAGCGTCAAGTGCCCGGCCGAGTCAGGCCGCCGCCGCGCCCGTGATCCAGCGGCGATAGGACGCCGGCGGCAGGAAGGCGAGCTGGAGGTTGATCGCGCAAGCCAGGCCGCCAATCGCGGTGCAGAAGCGCGCACCGACGTGCGTCGTCCCGTCGCCGCCCAGCAGCGTGACGACGAACGCTGGAGCGACGGTGAGGGTCGAGAACACGCCGATCCATGCCCAGAGCAAGAAGCGGTTGGCGACGAGCGGATCGGCGAGCCCGAGCGCCAAGCGCTTGCGCGCTTGTTGCCAGCAGAGAAGACCCTCGAGGCCGGTCCACGGATACAAGACCAGCGCGGCTGCCTGGATGACGAGAACGCCGCCGCTGGGTGTGCGGAGGGTGGTCAGGTCGGGCGCGTTCAGCGCGTGCTCGATCCCGAAGACCAGGCCGAATCCGGTGGCCGCGATTCCCGCGAGCATCAGCGCGCGAGCCCAGCCGACGCCGGGTCGAAACACCTGCTTGGTAAACACGAACACTCCCACCCAGCCAGTCGCGAGCGTGCTGACCGATCCGATCGAGAACCAGCGCGTGGCATCGAGGGATAAGTTGCCGACGCTGCTGAGGAGGATCAGCGGATAAGCGACTGCCGAGAGGATGAAGAGCGAGAAGCCGACGATGAAGTCCGGCACCTGCCGAGTGCGCTTCGCGAGAAGAAGTAAGCGAGCGCCCACCAGGGCTCCGGCCGCGATGAAGGCTGCCGTCGAAACGAGCAGCAATACATCGAGCACGCTCAACCTCCGAGGCGCCGGAACACTGCGTCGGGCGTGTCGGCGCCGCCGGTCGTAGTGAGGCGCCGGACCTTCGCGGCGATTTCGTTGCAGATTGCCGCGCCACCTTGCACGCCGCGGCTGGCGAGCTCGCCGGGCAGAACCTTCTCCGTCACCACCGCCAACTGCTCGGGTGTCACCGAGCGGGAGTCGAGTCCAGCCTGCTTCAGGGCGATGCGTACCGTCCCGCGCGCGGCGAGCCGATCGAGCGACGTGCGCGATTCGAGCTGGCTGCAAACGAAGTCGAACGCCTCGGCGTCGGCCATGCGAGCGCCCCCCTTTGGCGGTTTCGGCCCGTCCGCGAGGGCACTTGAGGCGCGCCGTGCCAGCGCCGAGTGCTCGCGGGATATGCTCGGCCGATGCGGACAGTCCTCCTTCACTGCGCGCTCGCGCTGCTCGCGAGCCTGTGCTGCACCGCGCCGGTGGCCCCGCCCGGGGCGCTGGCGCCAGACCCTCCGCCGCTGCCACGCGGGCGCGTGCGCGTCGAGGGCATGCGCACCCTCGGGCCCTATCTGGAAGCGCAGCTCGTCGGGAACGCGGGGCGCCAGGGCTTCCTGTTCGTGCCGAGCGAGTCGTGCCGCGCCGTGCTCGCGACCGGCTCGCTCGTGCGGATCGAGGCGACGCCGCCGCTGATGACCGTGGTGGGCGCGAAGGGCACGCGCTGCACCGCGCGCGGCATCTCCGGCCTTGCCGGGTGGCGCGACTCGCTCCCGCAGCGCCGCAGCTCGCTGCTCGTGCTGACCGAGCCCGCCGAGCTCGCGCTCGTCGCAGAAGCGCCGGACTACCTGATCGCGAGCGGCAGCCTGCCACTCGCCTTGGAGCTGCGCTGGAGCAAGGCCATGGACGTGGCCGTGGTGCTGCCGAACACGCCTGCATGCCGCGCCCACCTCGCGCGCGGCAGGACCGAGCACGAGTTCCGCGCGCGCGGCGACGACGCCCTCGTGCTGCGCGGCCGCCTCGAGCCGTGCCCGATCCGCGCGCTCGCCGAGCCGGTGCTGCTCAACTGAGTCCCTAACAAGCCCAGGAGCCCGCGATGCAACTTCGCCAGATCGCCCTCGCCGCCCGCGACCTCGCCGCCACCGTCGACGCCCTCACGGACGTGCTCGGCATCGAGGTCGCGTTCAACGATCCGGGCGTCGGTGTGTTCGGCCTCGAGAATGGCGTGATGCCGATCGGCGAGACGTTTCTCGAAGTCGTCTCGCCCGCGCGTGCGAACACCACCGCCGGCCGCTGGATCGAGCGCCGCGGCGGCGACAGCGGCTACATGGTGATCTTCCAGGTCCCCGAGCTCGCCCCGCACCGCGCGCGGCTCGAGCAGCTCGGCGTGCGCATCGTGTGGGAGGGCAAGCAGAAGGGCGCGGCGACGCTGCACCTGCATCCGCGCGACGTCGGCGGCGCGATCGTCTCGATCGACGTGATGGACGAGCCCGGTGCGTGGGAGTGGGCGGGGCCGAAGTGGCGCCAGCACGTCCGCACCGACGTGACGCGCGCGATCGTCGGCGCCGAGCTCGAGAGCCCCGAGCCCGAACGCCTCGCCGCGCGCTGGAGCGAAGTGCTCGCGCTGCCCGTGACGCGCAGCACGGTCGGCGCGCCTGAGATCGCGGTGGGCGGCGGCGTGCTTCGCTTCGTCCGCGGCGCGAGCGACGGCGTCGCCGGCGTGCTGCTCGATCTCGCGAGCCCAGAGCGCTTCCGCGCCGCCGCGCAGAAACGCGGCGTGCTCGCAGCCGACGGCGCCGCACGGATCGCGGGAACCAGATTCGCGGCGCGCTGAGGCGGGCGATCTGTACCCACCCAGAGCGCAGCGAGGAAGGGAAGCAGCGGGGACGTTCCGCAAGAAAGTAAAGCGGACCTTCTTTACCTACTTGCGGAACGTCCCCGGTTCTTTTGCGACCCGCCGATAAGATGCGCGACCCGTTCGGAGCCCCGCATCGAACCCGCCGCCGACGCCGCCGCGAATCCGCTCGCCAGCTCCGACGTGCGCATCGTCGCGCGCGACGGTCGCGAGTTCGTGCTGGTCGGCACTGCGCACGTCTCGCGCGAGTCGACCGAGCTCGTGCGCGCCGTGATCGAGGCCGCGCAGCCCGACGGCGTCTGCATCGAGCTCGACGCCGGCCGCTACGCCGCGCTCTCGCAGCCGCAGCGCTTCGAGCAGCTCGACCTGCGCCAAGTGCTCGCGAGCCGCCAGCTGCCGACGCTGTTCGCGAACCTCGTGCTCGCCGCGTTCCAGCACTCGCTCGGCGTGCGGCTCGGCGTGCGTCCCGGCGCGGAGCTGCTGGAAGGCGCACGCGCGGCCGAGGCGATCGGCAAGCCGTTCTTTCTGTGCGACCGCGAGGTGCGCATCACGCTGCGGCGCGCGTGGGCAGCGCTCTCGTTCTGGAAGAAGTCGCTGCTCGCCGCGGCGCTGGCCGAGAGCCTCGTCGCGCGGCCCGAGATGAGCGAGGCCGACCTGCGCGAGCTGCGCGAGCGCGACGTGATGACACAGCTGCTCGAGGAGCTGGCGAGGTCGTTCCCCGGCATCAAGACCGTGTTGATCGACGAGCGCGACGCCTATCTCGCCGAGAAGATCCGCTCCTCGCCGGGAGCAAAGCTCGTCGCGGTCGTCGGCGCCGGGCATCTCGCGGGCCTCGCTGCGCACCTCGAGCGCGGCACCGAGATCGCACTCGCACCGCTCGAGACGATTCCGCCGCCGTCGCAGTGGACGAAGTGGCTCGCCTGGGGCGTGCCGGCGCTGATCGTCGCGACCGTGGTGTGGCTCGGCATCGAGAAGGGCGCTGCCGAAGTCGAGGCGACCGCGCTGCAGTGGATCCTCGCCACCGGCACGCCCACCGCGATCGGCGCCGCGATCGCCTTCGCGCACCCCGGCACGATCCTCGCCGCGTTCCTCGCGGCCCCGATCACCACGCTCTCGCCGCTGATCGGCGCCGGCCACGTCACCGCGTTCGTGCAGAGCTACTTCCGCCCGCCGTTCGTGGGCGAGCTGTCGCGCGTGCTCGACGACCTGAGCTCGTGGCGCGGCCTCTGGAGCAACCGCTTGCTGCGCATCCTGCTCGTGTTCGTACTGACCTCGATCGGCGGGATGCTGGGCATGTGGGTGGGCGTGGGCCAGATCGTGGGTCGCGTGATCGACTGAGCCGCACGCGAAGCGAAGTTCTCGCGAACCCGTCCCCCGAGTCCGCGTAGCATCGCCTCGAACTCGGAGGTGATCTCGATGGCGATCTCTCGGCCCGGACTCAAGCGCTCGCGCGATCAGCGGATCATTGCCGGCGTCTGCGGCGGCATCGCGGAATGGCTCGGCTGGAACGCAGGGGTGACGCGCCTGCTGTACGTGCTGATCACCGTGACGACCGCGGTGCCCGCGATCCTCTACTTGATCCTCCGGATCGCGATGCCCGAACGAGACCGCGACGAGTTCTGATCCGGGCTGAGAGATTGCAGTTGTCAGGCCCCACGGCCCTCTGTTACAAGGCCGCGACCCAGAGGAGCGCGCAATGAAACTTCGTAGACCACACGCCAGCGCGCCCTCTCCCCGCGAAGCGAGTCGCTGACTCGATCCTGAGCCGGAGGCACGGAGAGGCGCACCAACCGCCTCCACTCCTCTCCTCGCTTGGATCGCGTCATGACAGAAGCCTCTTCGCTCGCGCCGCCGCCCGGGGCGCTCACTGCAGAACCGCCCATTCGCGGCACCCTCGCCGAGCTGTTGAAGCTCGGCTGGCCGATCGTGCTCACACAGCTCTCGACCACGCTGATGGGCGTGGTCGACTCCGCGTTCGTCGGCCGCCTCGGCGCTGCGGAGCTCGGCGCCGTCTCGCTCGCGAGCACCTGGAGCTGGGCGCTGTTCTCGCTCTTCCTCGGCTCCGCGAGCGCGGTGCAGACCTTCGTCGCGCAGGCGCAAGGCGCGGGCGACGATCGGCGCTGCGGCACGTGGGCGTGGCAGGGCCTGTGGGGGATCGTGCCGCCGACGGCACTCGCGGCGATCGCCACGTACTACGCCACGCCGATCACGCTGCCCGCGATCTTCGAAGCGCTCGGCAGCTCGCCCGCGCTCGTCGCGCCGGCTGTCGAGTACCTGCAGCCGCGCTCGCTCGGCATGGCCGCGCTCGGCGTCATCTTCGTGTGGAACGGGTTCTTCCGCGGCGTCGGGATGACGTGGGTGCCGCTGCTCGTGGGCCTGTTCGCGAACCTCGTGAACGCCGCGCTCGACTACGCGCTGATCTTCGGCGAATTCGGCGCGCCGCGGCTCGGCATCGCGGGCGCCGCGATCGCGACGGCCTTCGCGGAGTTCCTCGATGCGGCGATCCTGATCGCGGTCGCGCTCCACCCGAAAGTGCGCGCGCGCTTTCACACGCAGCCGCGCCGGCCCGACGCGACGAGCTTCCGCCGCCTGCTGCGCACGGGCCTCCCGATCGGCGCGCAGTGGGTGTTCGACTCGCTCTCGTTCGCGGTGTTCACGCTGCTGCTCGCCGCGATGAGCGCAGAGTCCGTCGCCGCGAGCCACGCGTTCATCATGATCGTGAACGTCTCGTTCATGGTGTGTCTCGGCGTCTCCGGCGCGACGCAAACGCTGGTGGGCCGCGCCGTCGGCGGCGGCCAGCCCAACCTCGCGGTGACGGCGCTGAAGAACGGAATGCTCGTGGGCGTCACGATCTCCACGGCGCTCGCGGTCGCGCTCACGACGATTCCCGAAACGCTGATGCGGATCTTCACCGCCGACCCGATGGTGCTCGCGCTCGGCGTCTCCGTGCTGCGCCTCGGCGCGGTGTTCCAGCTGCTCGACGCGATCCACATCGTCGCGATCGGCGCCCTGCGCGGCGCCGGCGACACCTTCTGGCCGGCCGCGTGCCAAACGGTGCTGGCGTGGCTCGTGTTCGTGCCCGGCGCGTGGTTCTTCGGCGTGCACCAGGGCCACGGCCTCACCGGCGCCTACGTCGGCGGCACGCTCTACGTCGCGCTGCTCGCGGGCGGCCTCGTCTGGCGCTTCGCGTCGGGGAAGTGGCGCGGTATGCGGATCTAGCTCGGCCATCGGTGCCTGGCACCGATGGCCAGCGCCCGTGCGCCTCTGGTTGTGACCGCCCCTGTCACAACTCGCCCGCATCCTCGACGCGAAAGCTCGCTCGGGAGTCGCGCGGGCGTAGAATCGAACGCGGGGTTGGGGGATGGACATGGGCTTCGTCGAGATCGCGCTCGTCGCGATCGCCGCATTGCTTGCGGGCTGCGTCGTGCTGCTCGCGCAGTTGTTCCGGCGCGTGCAGCCGCCCGACGCCGCCGTCGCGCTCGCACCGCGCCTCGAGGCGCTCACGCTCGGGCAGGAGCGCACGGACCGCGCGCTGCGCGAGGAGCTGGCGCGCAGCCGCGACGAGCTTGCGACCCAGACGCGCCACCTGCGCGAGGAGGTGAACCTCGCGTTGCGCGACGTCGGCGCGGCCCTCGACCAGAACCTCGAACGCTCGCGCGACTCGATCGACGCGCGCCTGCGCGGCATGCAGGACGACAACCAGAAGAAGCTCGACGAGATGCGCGCGACCGTCGACGAGAAGCTGCAGGCGACGATCGAGCAGCGCCTCGGCGCGGCGTTCAAGCAGGTGAGCGAGCGCCTCGAAGCGGTGCACAAGGGCCTCGGCGAGATGCAGTCGCTCGCGGTCGGCGTGGGCGATCTCAAGCGCGTGCTCACGAACGTCAAGACGCGCGGCGGCTACGGCGAGACGCAGCTCGAGGCGCTGCTCGAGCACTGCCTCGCGGCAGGGCAGTACGCGAAGAACGTGCAGACGCGCGCCGGCTCAGCGGAGCGCGTCGACTTCGCAGTGCGCATGCCGAACGGTGCGAACGGCGAGCCGCTCTGGCTGCCGATCGACGCGAAGTTTCCGCAGGAGGACTACGCGCGCATTCAGGACGCCGCCGAGCGCGGCGACGTCGCGGCGATCGAGGACGCCGGCCGCGCGCTCGAAACGCGCATTCGCGGCGAAGCGAAGAGCATCCGCGACAAGTACGTCGCGCCCCCGCACACCACCGACTTCGCGCTGCTCTTCCTGCCGACCGAGGGCCTCTACGCCGAAGTGCTGCGCCGCCCCGGCCTCGTCGAGGCGCTGCAGCGCGACTGCAAAGTCGTCGTGGTCGGGCCCACCACGCTCGCCGCGCTGCTCAACAGCCTGCAGATGGGCTTCCGCACGCTCGCGATCGAGAAGCGCAGCCACGAGGTGTGGCGGCTCCTCAACGAGGTGAAGAAACAGTTCGGGCTGTTCGGCGACCTGCTCGTGAAGGTCGACGAGAAGCTGCGCCAGGCCTCCAACACGATCGGCGACGCCACGAAGAAGACGCGCTTCATCCAGGGCAAGCTGAACCAAGTCGAGGCGCTGCCGGAGCAAGAGCAGTCGCTGCTGCTGCCGGACCTCACGACACGCGGCGAACCCGAGTAGGGCCGGACTAGGCTGTCTCCTCACCCCGAGAGGAGAACTGCATGAAGGGCCCCGACAAGGCGATCACGCTCGACGAGTTCAAGGCGCTCGTCGGCAAAGAGCTCGGCGTTTCGGAATGGACGCTCGTCGATCAGAAGCGCATCGACGCGTTCGCCGACCTCACCGAAGACCACCAGTTCATCCACGTCGATCCCGCCGCAGCGAAAGCGACACCGCTCGGCTCGACCATCGCGCACGGCTTCCTCACGCTCTCGCTGGTCGCGAACTTCGGTTATCAGGTCGTGCCCGGCGTCAAAGGCGCGAAGATGGGTATGAACTACGGCATCAACCGCATGCGCTTCGTCTCGCCCGTGAAGGCCGGCTCGCGCGTGCGCGGCCGCTTCAAGCTGAAGAGCCTCGAAGATCAGGGCGGCGGGCGCTGGCTCAGCACGACGGAAGTGACGGTCGAAGTCGAGGGCCAGGAGAAGCCGTCGATCGTGATGGAGTGGCTCGGGATGACGTTCGTGTGAGTCGGTTGGCCTGAGGTCTTCGTCGCGAGCAGCGCCGCACGCTTCGGCGGGGCTCGCGCCGCTCACCCGCGTGGGCGCGTCGGTTGGCTGCCGCGCGGATGGATTGCCTTCTGGCGCCGACATGAAGCTGCGCGCGCGCCTCACGCCTGGGGATTCGCTCTGCGACCCCCGCCTCCGCGTGCGGCTCTTGCTTGGCTCGTCGCAGCCGCGCACCTCTCTCGGAATTGAAGGTGCCGCGCGCCGCGCCATTGAGGCGCGTCGCGCGGCACTCAACTCCTGGTCGCGAGCTCGAGTTGCGCGCCCGTCCACCCCATCACCGCGTCCTCACTCCGCACTCGCTCCCACGTGAACTCCCCCAGCAGCTCGCGCGGCGTCACCGCGGCCGCGCTCGCGCGCAGCCCGCATGCGCGCGCGAGCACGCCACACAGCGCGTTCGCGCTGTAGTGCGCGCGCAGCTCTGGGGCGGCGACGGAGCCGTGCAGCTTGGCGAGCTTGTCGCCGCGCGGTTCGAGCAGGAGGAGGTGGTGGCGGAACGCAGGCACGGCGAGTCCGAGCAACTCGCGCAGCGCGACTTGCAGCGGGGTGTGCAGCGCGAGGTCGCGGCCGCGCACCACGCGCGTGACGCCGCTCGCTGCGTCGTCGACGACGGATGCGAGGTGGTACGCGGGCGCAAAGTCGCGGCGGCGCACGACGGGGTCGCCGAAAGCGCGCGCGGGGTCGAGCGCGAACACCGCGCCAGACTCATCGTGCACCGCGATCTCGCGCGACGGCACGCGCACCCGCAGCGGCTCCGCACTCGCGCGCCAGCCAGCGGCGGGCAGTGCGCGCTCCCGGCACGTGCCTGGGTACGCGAAGCCGCCATCGGGCGCCGCGACGCCGTGCGCGCGAAGCGCCGCGCGCGAGCACGTGCACGGGTAGAGGAGACCGCGCGCGGCGAGCGCATCGAGCGCGGCTTCATGTCGCGCGCGCGCAGCGCTTTGCAGCTGCACCTCGTCCCAATCGAGGCCGAACCACGCGAGATCCTCTTTCAGCCCGGCGACGAGATCCGCGCGCGAACGTTCGGGATCGAGATCTTCGAGGCGCAGGATCACGCGTCCGCCGCGAGAGCGCGCGTCGAGCCAACACAGGAGTGCCGCGAGCAGCGTGCCCGGATGCGCGCGGCCCGTCGTGGATGGCGCGAAGCGGCCAGTGACGGTGCTCACGCTCGCGCACTCGCGGCGATGTCCCTGATAACTCGCGCGATATCTCCACCGGAATTGCGCACGCGCCGCCTTTCGCCACCGCTGACGCGAATTCAGCCGCACACCGTGGCGACCGCGCTTCGCAGCCTCGTAGCATTCGCGCACTCAGCGAGGCGCGCCATGGGACTACTCGAAGGCACCGTCGGCATCGTCACCGGCGCCGGCACCGGCATCGGGCGCGCCGTCGCGCTGCAGGCAGCGCGCGAAGGCGCGCGCCTGCTCGTCGCGGGCGTGAACCGCGCCGGCGGCGAAGACACGGTGCGCAAGATCGAGAAGGCCGGCGGCGAGGCGAGCTTCGTGGTCGCGGACCTGCGCCGCGAAGATCACGCCGCCGCGATGGTGCAGGAGGCTCTCGCGTCGTTCGGACGCCTCGACTGGGCCTGCAACAGCGCCACCAGCGGTGAGAGCGTGAAGCTGCTGACGGACCTGACGGAAGCCGAGTGGGACGACTTCGTCGGCGTCTCGCTAAAGGGCATCTGGCTCTGCATGAAGCACGAGATCCCCGCGATCATCTAGAGCGGCGGCGGCGCGATCGTGAACGTGGGCTCGATGGTCGGCTTGCGCGGCATGCCCGGCCTCTCGGCGTACGCCGCGGCGAAGGGCGGGCTGATCGCGCTGAGCAAGACGGCGGCCGCCGAGTTCGCTCCGCGCGGCGTGCGCGTCAACGTCGTCAACGCGGGCATGATCCGAACTCCCGCGAACGAGCGCTTCCAGAAGCTCTCTCCCGAGATCGCGAAGCGCGCGATCGAGAGCCACGCGCTCGGGCGCATGGGCGAGCCGGAAGAAGTCGCCGAGATGGCGGTGTGGTTGTTATCCGCGCGCTCCAGTTTTGTTACGGGCGAGTGCCTCGCGGTCGACGGCTGCTCGCAGGTGAAGGCGACGACGTTCCCGGTGGACTGAGCTCGAGGAGCCGCACATGGACGAGCTCGACTTCGCGATCAACGGCTTGTGGCTCGGCGGTCTCCAACTCCTCGCGTGGGTGGGATTGACTGCGCTGTGCGTCGTGCTGCTGGTGGATCTCATCCAGGACCGCACTCGCAATTGCCGCGTCGTGTGGGTGGACCTCGCCCTGATTCTCGCCGCGGCATTCACCGTCGATGCAGAGGTCGACGCTTCCCGCGTGCCATTCAGGCTCTGCGCCTCGTTCGTCCTTCTCGACGTTGCCGTTGGGCGCCGGTGGCAGCGCGGCGAATTGCGAACCGCGTAGATCGCGCCGTTACTCTGCGCGCGCCATGACCGCCGCACGCCCCGACGAGCTCCTGCGCACGCTCTCCGAAGACGGCAGCGTGTCGGTGCGTGCGCTCGTGGGCAGCGACCTCGTGCGAGAAGCGGCGCGGCGGCACGAGACGTCGCCCGTCGCGACGGCCGCGCTCGGGCGCGCGTTGTTAGGGGCGGTGCTGATCGCGTCGCAGGGCAAGGATGCGGAGACCGTGGAGATGCGCTTTCGCGCGCGGGGGCCGCTCGGGCACGTCGTCGCGATCGCTGACGACACGGGCCGCGCGCGCGGCTACGTGGCGAACCCCGGCCTCGACCTGCCGCTGCGCGGCGGCCGCCTCGACATCTCGCACGCGATCGGCCTCGGCGAGCTCGCCGTCGTGCGGTTTCGCCCCGGTTGGCGCGAGCCGTACACCGGCATCGTGCCGATCGTCTCCGGCGAGATCGCCGAGGACATCGCGCTCTACCTGACGGAGTCGGAGCAGACGCCGTCCGCCGTCGCGCTGGGCGTGTGGCACGAGCCCGACGGCGCGCCGGCCGCTGCGGGCGGCTTCCTCGTCCAGTCGCTGCCGGGCGCGAACGACGAAGTCGTGAAGCGCATCGAGCAGAACGTGCAGCGCCTGCCGGCGATCTCGCGCCTCGTGCACGACGGCGCCGGCGCGGCGGATCTCGTCGCCCTACTGCTCGATGGCGTCGGCCGCCGCGATCTCGAATCGAGCGCGCCGCAGTTCTACTGCGCGTGCGATGAAGACCGCGTGCTGCGCGCCGCCGCGATGCTCGGACGCCGCGACCTCGAGGACGCAATGGCCAAGCGCGAGCAGCTCGAAGTGCGCTGCGTATTCTGCGCGGAGAAGTACGCCGTCGATCCCGAGCGGGCGCGAGCGCTGCTGCTCGATGCCTAGAGCCTATCCGAAAACCCCAGCCAGTTTCATCGTGATCCAGGCACAGGCGAGATGGAGCATTGCCTCGTAGTTCTGCTCGCGCTTCTCCCAGCGGACGAGGAGCCGGCGGAATCGGTTCATCCACG